>NZ_JANIET010000002.1:600000-776027 GCF_024506435.1 Pantoea trifolii
GTTGGAACGGATAACCACTCTCCAGCGATGCGGTCCAGCCTTTGCCTTTCAACTTCGCCACCTCTTTCTGTCGAGCGATATCGGTGTCGCCACGATGCCAATCGAGTGAAAACGCGCCATCCAGATAGAAGCCACTTGCGCGCTGCCAGGTGCCGTAAATCGCCAGGCTGTCGCTGTCGAAATCGGTTGAACTGTAACCATCAGCGGCATTCGGTCGGATGCGTGCATTGCCGCGCGTGTAAGCCAGGCCGCCGCGCAGGCTGTCTTGCTCGCCGTCCAACCGCAGCAGATTGCCGCCGAACTGCACCGCGCTGTAATCGAGGTCAAAGTCGTAACCGTAATGCGCCGTATCAAGGTTAGTTTTGTACTTCTGGTTGGAGCCGGAATAACGGATGAACATTTCCGCTGATCTGTCTGGATTCTGCCGCAATTCGCCCAGCCGTTGATGCAAATCACCCATGGTTGCCAGGGTGTAATAAGCCAATCCGACCGGCGCCGAAATGTACGAAGGAAGCTGTGGAATCAGCGCTGGGCGCACCGCACCGCTGGCTGCTGTCTGCGGCTGGCAAACGGAACCCTCTTCACAAACGTAGTTATTGGCCAGACGATAATCCCAGGTTGTATTGCCATTCTCGGGAGCAAAGCTGTAAAGCCCGTATTGCCACGGCCCTGCGGCGACATAACCCCGTTGCAGCGCAAAGCTATTGGCGCGGGCGCTACCAGCAACCTGTACCAGAGAAACGCCTTCATTGGCGGAGATCACGCCATCTCGATTGCTATCCGCCAGCGTGGCAGCACTCAGCGCATCATTGATAAAGGTCGTGCCGGTAACGTTGCCGTTAACGCGTAACGTGTCGCTTTGCGCGCCCTGCGTACGCAATGCCAGCTTGCCATCCGCCGACGCCAAATCGCCGTTGATGGTCAAGGTGTTGCTCGCCGCGCCGCCGCCGTTGGTGAGATCCAACGTACCGGCGTTATTCACCACCAGCGAATCATCGGTTTCGCCCGACAACACCGGATTGACCTGATCGCCAACCAACAGCGTTGAGCCGCTATCCACGTTGATGGTGCTGTGCGCCAGCTTGAGATTGTCGGTAAGGGTAAATTGCGTGTTGTAGAAGTTGATGGTGCTCCAACCCGCACCGAGGTTGACGCCGCGCGCCAGATCATCGTTGTTGAACGAACCTCCGCGCGCGTTGATCTCGCTAAAGTTCAGCGTGCTGCCGGTGCCGCCTGCGGTGGTAATGTGGCGGGTGTTTGCCAGGCTGACGTTAGCAATCGTCGCCACATTGTTAGCACCGGTTCCCATCGTCACGCTGCCGTCAATGGTTCCGCCGGTGAGTTCGACCACGTCGGTGCCGTTGCCGGTGTTCACATCGCCCACCACGTTGCCATCGACCAATGCAATCTGATCATTCGTAGCGCCACCCGCGACCACTACCGTTTCCGGGTAAGGGGCGGTGACGTTGCCTTCATTGATAAATACGGAGTTGCCGCCACGCAGATCGATAATTGGCGACACCAGGCTGAGCGAAACGATGGTGCCACGGTTGATCACCTCGCTGGCGGTGCTGGTGACAATCGCCGAACCGCCATCGGAACTGTTAACGATGATGTTACCGTTGGCGATCACCCGCCCGGTGGTGTTGGCGCGCACGCCGGTTGCCGGGCCATAGACAAAGAAGCTGTAACCCTGCGGAATAACTAAATCGTTGCTGGTGGTGGAACCATCTTCTTTGCTGAACACATAGCCCGTTGCGCCTGCGCCACTCACCGTACCCAGCATATAACCGTTGGGATCGAATGAGGTCGCGGAGCGAATTAACGTGCCGCCATCGGTGTTCATCCCGACATCTTGCAGCGAAATATTGCTGGTTTCCGCGCGGTTGTTCAGCACAGTGCCGCCGCCGGAGTTGTAAAGTCCGATGTTACTGGCGGTTAACGACGCTGCGCCTTTATCCAGCAAGATAGTGTCTGCACCCGTATTGGCGTTGATGGTACTGTAGTAAAAATTCGGCCCGGCAGTATCGCCATTTATCGTCAGCCCGCCGTTATTGCCAACGCGCACCGCGGCGATGCCGCCCGCACTCAATCCGCTGTGATCGGTCCAATAAACGGTATTACCTTCAGCGGTATCCAGCGCGACGCCCGACGCTATGTTGGTGCTGGATCCATCAAAGATATTTCCGCCGCCGCGAATACGCACGCCGATGCTGTTAGGGCCGGTGAGATTGATGGTACCGCGCGGTGTTGACTGATAGATCACGCCGTCGCGGATATCAAAGGCAGTGGCGTTGGTTCCGTTGCCGGTGATCGGCGCCACGTTGGCGAAGAATCCGCCTTGCCCGGTGCCCGCAATGGTATTGTTGCCGTTCAGCTCAATCGGGTTGGTGATGGTCACATCTGCACCCTCCGAGCTCTGAACCGCAATCGCCCCTTCGCCATTAACGTGATAGCTGTCGGTGCCGTACAAGGTGGTGCCGTAAAGTCGTGAACCGGCACCTGACGCGACAATGCCGCGAGTGTTGGCACCGCTCAACGTCACATCGGCAGCCACCACCGGATTGAAGATCACGCCGTCACTCAGGCGATACAGCGCCGAACCTGGCGTGGAGACATCATAACTGCCGCCGTTGCTATCGATGTGCGCATAGTTGGTGGCTTGATAACCGGTTTGATTCGGCGCATAGAAATGCAGTGAACTGGCATCACTGATGGTTAATCTGGCGTCATCGCGAACATCAACGCCAATCGCGTTTTCGCCATACAGATTGATTCTGCCGTTCTGAGCAAAATTGGCCTGGCTGCCAGAAACGGCAACGCCCGTCGCGCCCTTGCCTTTAACATTAATGGTGCCGTTATTCTCACCGCTGGCATCCTCAAGCCGGATGCCGGTGCTGTTAATCGCGGCATTGATCACGCCATTATTGGTGAAGCGGCTGCCACCGCTGGCATACACGCCGGTGCCGCCCGCGCCAACCGTCGAGGCATCAACGCCGCTGCCATCGGCATTATTGAAAAAGCCGCTGTTGATGACGCCGTTGTTAATGCCGTTGCTGCCGTTTAACAGTTCCAGTGCGTTGCTGCCAACGCTGGCCAGTTTGCCGTCAATCACCGCCGTCGCGCCATTGCTGGCACGCATCGCCGCGCTGTTGGCGTTTACCACCTCCAGAATGCCGCTGCTGCCAATGGTTGCCCTGGCATTGGGGCCATCGGCGCTTAACACAATGCGTTCGCCAATCGGCTGCGTCACTTCGTCGTAGTATTCGTCGGCATCGATCACATAGGCGATGACATCGCTGCGTAAGGAGAGCGCTTTATTGAACTCGCTGCTGTAGCTATCGGCGGCCAGGTTGCCGTTTTGCAATTGCTCAATCAGCCAATTGTTGTAGCTCTGCAAACTGCTGACGTTGGACACGTTGAATGAAGTGGTGGCGTTATCCAGCGTGGTGACGCTAAACGCGCCGCGCCACGAGACCACATTGTCGAACCATTGCCCCAGTTGATAGGTATAGGGCGTGTAGGAACCAAAAAAGGAGATGCGATTAGCGGAGTTCCAGTTCATGGTGCCGCTGCCGCTGGCAGTAAACAATTCGCTCTGTTTTGCCGCCATCGACCAGCCGTTGGTGCTGGCGGTGGTTGCTGCGCCCTTTTGCCCGATATCAACATTGATGGTGCCATTGCTGACCTGCGCCACGCGCGCGTTAATATATTGCCCATTATTAACGTTATAAAAATTCGGCAAGGTCGTAGTTTCAATGGCACTAATCGCCGCAGAATTATATACCTGCACGCTATTACTGCCGCTGCCATAAGCGTCCGGCACGTTAATCACATCATTCTGCGCGCCCAGATCGACGCGACCTGAATCTTGCCAGGAATACGAAATTATTCTGCCGCTGCTGAGCAATTGTCCGATGGATATTGTGCCACCGCCGTCCTGACCGGGCGCAAACCGCTGATTGCCACTTAATGTTTGGGTCGAGCCATTACAAATACAAAATACCCCGGCGCGGTTGTCATTTAATTCCGGCGTAAAAGGCTGAAGCGTCGCCGCCCAAACTGGCGAAGCCGGATTAAATACCCCGTAAGCGGCAATAAGGCTAATAAACAGCGGATGCAATCGAAACATCATCGTTCACTCCAGAGAAGCGTGCAACGCTGCCGCGATGCGTAAAGACATCGCCAGCAATGGGTTTGGCCACTATTAATTTGTGTAATTGAACGTAAGGGAATTCTGCGACGCGGCAATATCATCACTTTACGCGAGAGAGTTCCAGCGCGACTTAAGCCAAATAGCGATGATTAGATAACTTTAAGAAAAGGCCGGGGATTGAATACAATTATTCGTGGGACTAAAATAGCGGAAAGGATGTTGATCGTGTTAACAACAATATAAAAATAAGAAGCCACCATTAAGTGACTTCTTACGATTTATTAGAATGGTCCCCAGTTGATCGCCACACCAATTAATAAGGTGACGACACAAATGGCAAACCAAATCGCCACCACCGGCGCAACGAATTTAATCCATTTGCCGAAAGAGATATTGGCGGTGGCCAAGGCGGCCATTAACACCCCAGACGTTGGGCTGATGGAGTTGACGATACCTTCACCCAGCAACACCGTTTGCACCGTCACCTGACGGGTTAAACCGAGGTTATCGCCGAGCGGCGAGAAGATCGGGATCAGCAAAGCGGATTCACCGGAACCGGATGAAATACCGAAATGCATCAACGCCGCGCTGATGAACATGCCCACCGCCGCAATGGCGGGATGAACCGGCGCCAGTAAATCAGACAGGAAGCCAACAATCGGATCAAGAATATTGCCCTGTTGCAGCACCACGGAAATCGCGCCAGCCATACCTACAATGAAGCCGCCTTTGACCAATTGCGAGCAACCCGTAAGGAAGGTGTTAGCAATGGCAGAACCCGACATGCGACCCATCATGCCGACCATAATCGACAGAATAATAAACATCGCCGACATTTCATTGGTGGCCCAATGCAATTGCACCGTGCCAATCATAAATACAATCAGCGTTGCGGCGCAGGTCATCAGAATCAGTTTATGTCGACCGGTAATCGCCAGTGAGTCGTCATATTGCGCAGTTTGTTCTATTCGCACTTCACCATTATTCCGCGCGCGTTTCACCGAGATAATCAAATAGGTCATCACCGTTAACACGAACAATAAACAGGTAATACCGCGCAACAACATGCCGGAAAACAGCGGTAACTGCGCCAGATGTTGGGTTAATCCGGTGGTGGCTGGACCTAATACCGCAACGTTAAAACCCGCCGCGCAGGTTAAATACACCAGCGCCATACCAATCATTGGCGATAAACCCAACGATCGCGCCACCAGTAAACCGATCGGCACAAACGCTACTACCGAGTTTTGCACCACGCCAGTGGTGCCGAGAATGGCGAATATCACACCAAAAATAATGATAATACGCGTATCGCTAATTTTGGTACTGCGCGACAGAGAATTAAGCGCCGTAGCAATAGCACCCGTCGATTCGATCACCGCTAATAACCCGCCGGTAAACAGAATCAGGAAAATGATCGGCGCGGCTTTGATGACACCTTGCACAATCGCCATAAAGATTTCGCCGGGATAAACGCCCGAACGCGCAACTTCATGCAAGCTTCCCTTGATGGCGAAAGTAATGCCATTGCGGGTTTCATGATCAAACTTCCCCGCCGGAATAATCCAGGTCGCCACTGCCGCCAGCACCAAAATAATAAACAGCAGCAGATAAGGACTTTGCTCGGTTTTCGCTGCTGGCGGTTGGCGCAGCGTATTTTTCTCCACATTAACCTGAGACATGCGCATCACCTCCGAGGATCAAACCCGCCACCAGCGCCGCGCGCGGAGCAATATCGGCAATGATGATATGTTCATGGCGCGCATGAATACCTGCGCCGGTTGCGCCTAAACCATCTAAAGTTGGAATGCCCAACGCGGCAGTGAAATTGCCGTCGCTGCCACCGCCAACCGCCTTGCCTTCCACCTCGAAACCAAGCTGTAAGGCAACCTGCTGCGCACGCTCCATCAGCAGCAACGATTCCGGTGTTTGACGCATCGGCGGACGTGATTGTGCGCCGCTAATGTTCAACGTAATGCCGGCTAAATGTGGTGTGATCTGGCTGATCTCGGCGTGAATGCGCTCGGCTTCTGCTTCGCTGGTAACGCGCGTATCAATGCCTAACACCGCTTTATCCGCCACCACATTGATGCGGTTGCCGCCACGCGCAATTCCCACATTGACGGTGGTGCCGCGCTCCGGCGCGTTTAAACTGTGCAAGAACATGATCTGATGCGCCATTTCTTGTACCGCGCTGATGCCCTCTTCGGGATTGTTCCCGGCGTGCGCCGCTAATCCGTTGAGGGTGATTTCATATTGTCCGGTACCTTTGCGCGCTGTTTTCAGTGCGCCCGATCCCGCTACCGCAGGCTCAACCACCAGCACTTGCGCCGATCCCAAAGCGTGCTGCGATAACCAGGCGCTGGAGCTTGGGCTTCCCACTTCCTCATCGCTGCCGCAGAGAAACACGATGCGTTTGCCTGCCAGTAAATCGTGCTGTTGCAACGCGCGAACCGCCCAGATGGCTTGCACCAGACCGGCCTTCATATCCAGCACGCCAGGACCGTAAAGCTTGCCCTCTTCTTCACGCATCACCAACTCGCCTTCATCCCAGACGGTATCGAAATGCCCGAGTAACACGGTTTGCTCGTCACCGCTTCCCAGCGTGAACTTCAAGTGATTGCCGTAGTGCGGCTGCTCATCAATCTCTGCTACCACGCCCAAACGTTTGGCAAACAGCGCTTGTAAAACTTCGCCACAACGATCCACGGCGGCTTTGTTCATTGATGGTGATTCCGCTGCGACCAATTCCCTGATATCCAAAAGAATTTCATCGGCATGTTGTTGCAGGTAATTTTTTATAGTTTTCATTTGTACTGCCCTCGCATAGTGAATCTTCGAGTATGGAGATAAAAATGCGCTTAAAAAATGGAGATAAAAGGCTATTATTGTTGACCTGAGATCAACAGATAGGAAAAACCTATGGCGATGCTGCTCTATCCCGAAAAATCCATAAGGTATCTGTATGAAGTGGGCAATTACGGCGGTATTCGTCGGGCGGCGGAAGCCTTAGATGTTGATCCCGCCGCCATCAGCCGTCAGTTATCGCAACTGGCGCGGGAGATGCAGTTGCCGCTGTTAGAGCGACGTGGCCGCAATGTGGTACTGACCGAAGCCGGCAAGTTATTGGCTGAAGATTACGCGCACACCCATCAGCGCCGCAGCCAGTTGGATCGCCAGTTAAAAGATCTGCGCCATAAACGCGGCGGCTCGATCAAATTGCGCGTCGGTCAAGGCATGGTGGATGAAGTCGTCAGGCATGTATTGCAGCCATTTTCGCGAACTTATCCCGACGTGTTTATCGATATCCTGTCGGGCGATATGCAAACCACCGTGTCGTTGATTGCCAAAGGCGACGTTGATATGGCGGTGGGTTTTGGCCCGATTGGCCCTCCCGGCCTGAAGTGTTTGAGTTTTCACCGCGGACCAATCTGTGCGGTAGTGCACAACCAACACCCCATCGCGCATTTCCTGCAAATTGAAGTGGCCGAACTGGTTAATTATTCGTTGATTGGTATGGACAAAAATTTTGGCATTCAAAGTTATATGAATGCCATGTTCAGTCAGGAAGGATTTATATTCAGCCCGGCTTACAGTTGTAATCTGTTTTCCAGCGCCATCGCCTTGAGCCAGGCCGGCATGGGCATCGCGTTTATGACCGCCAAAGTGGTTGAAGACGACCTCATCGCTAAGAACTTAGTCGCCGTGCCGATTCAGCATCGCATCGCCCGCGAAAGCCAATGCCACTTATTACGCAGCGCCGATCACCGCTTCACGCCCGCCGCGCAGCATTTATGGCAATTGCTGGTGGCGTTTTTTGAAGGTACGGCGGGAGCGGTTTAGTCGCTGCTTATTTGATTACAAATCTAATAATGGCTTGCGGTGCTTTGAACCAGGCATGATGTTCCTGAACGAACATTTTAGATTCTTGAGTAAAGAAATCCAAATAATCAGAAATAAACACATCAATAACGAGTTGATCATTTGGGAGCCTGTAATTTAAATTGTGTAATTGCCTGTTTTTGATATGTTCCCGGCATCACGGAGACGGGCAATTACACAGAATTATTTGCAGACTCGTAAAAACATCGATAAGGGCGGGATTATTTTATACACCTGTCTGATTTATCTTTAAAATATCATTCTTTAGATCATCGTTTATATCCTGAGGATCTAGTCCGTTTATAAGATGCTTTATTTTGATAAACGTCTCTTTATGATCCTGCAACTCATTCCCTTTTATTGTCGCCAGCGCTGCTATCAGTTCGCCATCATAAAAATCACCAGTCAGGGGATCTTCCTTCAGAACAGCTAATATTCCTGGCATCAGCTGATCAACACATATCTTTTGTCGCACAGCACGGCAGAGATCCCCTACTGCCATGCCTTCGACCGGGACATCAAGAACACTCTCGAACCATGCCTCAAGAGAAGACTGATGTCCTGGATCTTTCGTTGTATTAATATTTCCCACCAATTTGCGGAAGGTAATCATATTCCATACCCTTTCAGCGCTGATTCAATTTTGTTGATGGCATCAGTTGCCCTGCCATATGCAGCTTGTGCCTCTGGATTATTTACGTTTTTCAGCCCTTCAGCATGATTTCTTAGTCCCCTAAGAATATTTTGTATTTCCTGCATATGATCCCAATAACCTCCGCTTTCTTTAGGTACAGGATTTCCATCCATGTCCTTAAGCGTGCCGGATATAACATGATCTTTCGGAGTATTCAGACTCAGCAGCGCGTCGGTGATAGGGTGGGTCAGTTGTAGAGTCTGCCCAATCATCGTCTTACTCGTCTATTCCCCGGCGCTATTGGTATAATACTGTTACAGTGGTGCGAAATGGGCCTGTTTAGGGATTAAAGGTAGTCAGCCTGGCCAAAGCTGGGGTTACTAATTTCAGCTGTAATAGCTTAGAGCTGATCTAATCGTCACCACCATTTAGGATAATCATTAAACGCTGCATACATTGCAGATTTCGCATCGTCCGTTAATCGTTCTCTGCCTTTTGATACTGTGATATACCCATGCAGATCTTCTTTAGCATATGAACATTCAAGCCATCCTAAAATTGGATTAACAATCAACTCAAAACATCCATTCATATCTTTAAGATGGGCTATATCATCATTCAATAATTTGTCGACAAATTCATCAAAGCATTGACATTCAAGCCATACATGGGAGCTGACACTCAAGCTATAATTATATTTATCTACTTGAATCGCCAAGTTAAACTTCAATGATGGAATATGTTCATCAAGTTCTATTACGTCCAATGTGATAATGATCGGACTTTTTATTTCGATATCCATTTAATTTGCCCCTAGATAACGAGCATGAATGACTGTTGGCAACTCACCAGCAGCGCGCGGAGGTTTGATTTCCAGTTGCCAACCATCGACTGTTATACGCCCATATGACATACCGTTCTTTGTCGCGGTATCTAATGCAGCTTGAAAACTGCGAAGTTCTGTCTGGCTGGCAAGCCTTACCGCCTCTGGCGTATAAGTTTCGGCTTTAGATGCCGCATATTCTGCCATGTGTTCTGTAGCATTGCCATGTACCCACACTTTTTGACCGTTAGGGTGGATCGCTTTTGCACCGTTGGTGACAGTGGCCACCAGCAGCAATTCCTTGTCCCACCTGAGAGACGATGTGGTGCGTGTGTAAATGTTGGTCCGGATGAGCAGTAACGATCAGAGCACGCATAGCGACAACCTCCGTAATCGTTATACGACTAGTGGCAACTTACCATTATTAGGCTGTCAAACTCACAGCGTTTTAGCAAAACAGATCGATTCGTTTCTGCCGATGTAAGGTTCGTAGTTCTGGATTTGCGCGTAGCCGGAACGGTAATAAAACGCCACGGCACGGCTATTGATAACGCGGGTCGATAGCCGAATTTCGCGGTATCCCATACTTTTGGCCCGCGTTTCCAGATACTCCAATAGCGCTGCGCCAACGCCCGGCACACTACGATCGGAGTACATGCGTTTTACTTCGGCGGTATTGTTCCCAAGCGACCGCAACGCCCCGCAACCCACGGCATTGCCGGCTTCATTTCTGGCTAGCACCCACAAACAACACTCATTGTTGAGTTCCTGGGCGTTGAAATGACTTTTGCCGTTGTCGCCGGTTATGAAGGCGAGTTCGGCTGATAACTTCTCTACCAGTAATTGGGACTCTGCAGAGTGGGGAGCGGATTGCTGGATTTTGATGTTCCTGTTAGTCATCTTGATTAAAACCTCCAGGGCGGTGAATTTTTTACACTGATTGGGAAACGTTGGGCGATCGATGTTTATCCAATTCGTCGCGCCTGTCTTCTCTGTAACAAACCGTGCCAGTTATATAACGATATGATGCACAATCGTCCAGTTGGTGGTGCGCGACGGCTCAAAACGGGAGGAAAATACTTTTTCGTCTGCCGATAAAATGAAGGCTAACCCGTCATTAGTTATGCCACAAAGTGTCATTTTAAACGTCCTGTTCACGAAAATGGTTTTCTGGATACAACCTATTCGGAGTTTATCCCGGTGATAGCTGCGCCGCAGTTAATAATACTTAACTAACTGGTTAAAAAGGTAACATCAAGGATTCGGCCGAAATTCTACATTTTAATCAGGTTGATAGCGCTCATCCTGCATCATTAGAGGCAGAATTTCTGTATTCCAGATGTCTTGTTGATATAGCTGAACTTCATTGGGTTCTTTTCGAGCAAAAAGACATTGTCTAATAGTTTTTACTGCCATATTGAACTCTTCTTTACTTAACTCACTAAAACTTATCTGATCTAAGGGCAAAAACATCATTATCTTTTCATGTATGTCAGGATGACACTCCTGTAATGCATCGTCGAACAATGCTTCTAAAGCATTCGAAGCTGTTCTGTTAAGCCCTACTGTTAGCCCTCTTTCACCATAGTTGTTGTTATATGGCTTGCATCCTATATCGAAAAAAGAGCCCATGATTACCTCATAATAATTAATTTATCTTGTTGATTTTTTGGCAACGTTTTTATGTAGTCCATAAACACTTTCTGGTTAGACGATGTTAATACACTAAAATCTACAGGAACTATGTCTGCTTTTCCTAAGTGATCGAGGATTTGCTTTTGAGCTGTTAGAATTCAGGGTTGATGGTCGAATCGGATGCATTTATTTTCGGTCCCGTTTATCAAACAAATTGCGCGACAGCCGTATCGCTAAAGCCTTTGTCTACCCGCGCGCTGGAGGACATTTTTGCCCGAGCATGGCGTGAAGTGGGCCCCGGTCATGACGCACTGCCGAATAAAAATCGCTATCGTGGATGCTCGGGGCACAGCACTCGCGTAGGCGCCGCAGTCGATATGGCCACAAAAAAATACAGTACCGCGCAGATTATGCAGGAGGGTACCAGGAAGAAGCCAGAGACGGTAATGCGATATATCAGGCATGTTGATGCTCATGCCGGCGCCATGGTCGACTTCATGGATAAATACGCTCAAAGCTAAAAGC
Organism: Pantoea trifolii; assembly: GCF_024506435.1. Taxonomy (NCBI): domain Bacteria; kingdom Pseudomonadati; phylum Pseudomonadota; class Gammaproteobacteria; order Enterobacterales; family Erwiniaceae; genus Pantoea; species Pantoea trifolii. The sequence continues at coordinate 611,656 of NZ_JANIET010000002.1, forward strand.
TTTAGTGCTGAATTCTTTAGCACTACACGTCTTAACCGCGAAGCGCGTAGTCATCCTGCCTTACATAGTGAAGTCCACTCCTCAAGATCCATATCAATCTAAGGAGGAGTTTATGTTACTAATTACTGGCCAAAATTTTTCCATGCTAATGCATGTTTCTTCGACTCAACCTGAAGGTAATACTCAATCTCTTTCCAAACAGATTCATTTGCATCAGACGCTGTGACTAATGCCTCAACAAGTCCCGTAGCAACTGCTATTGCTAGCTCCTCATTATCAGAAGTCATACCCAATTCAATGTGCTGGAAAAGAGATAGTTTCTCATTTTCATTAAAAAAACTTAAATGTTTAACAATTGATTTACCAACTAATGAAAACAACAAGATCGGAGCTGGTGCGTCTGGCATCCAATACTCAAGGCATTTCTTGACGTCATTCTTTAAAAACTCATTTCTATCGATCACAAAACTTATGAACTCATCAGTTTTCTTTTTCATGGTCAACAGTCTTCAAAAAGATGAATCCTTAATGAATTTCGAGAATTTCATTTTTAGTTGTTTATCTGCAATTTTTAATTTTAAATCCTTTATTTTCAATTTCTTACTGGTTATCCAGTTTAAAGGTCTTCAGTCATTGCTTTATAACTTGGATCCACGATTGATATTACTTCTACTATCTCTGTGCTTGTGACAATAAGATAGTGGTTTAGCTTCTCATCATTATGAATTTCGAAGCTTTGTTCGTTAAACCAACGTAGATAACCAGAGTCATTCAAGGTGTATATTCCTAAAGTTAATTTACCACACAAATCATTTTGTAACTTAAGTAAATCCCCTTCATCCGTCAATCGGAAGGAATAGATCCAATCAAATGATATTTTTACATCATCTGTTCCTCCGTCTTCGCTTGGTGAAAGTTGTATCTCCAAGATTCCTCCGGAATATCCTATAGACACAAGGAACCTATTCTTAAGATCTATGCCTTCCAACGTGACTTGATTCAAGTTCTCACTCATTTTCATACCACTTAGCAATATTAATTAACACGACTATTCATCTGGTCCTTTTTAGTCTTAATCATACTCGGTCAGCTCCCTAAGTAACTACCACATTCACAGCCTTCAAGATAGCTGCGCGTCAGCAGCCGGGCGCTGCGCCGAATAACGGCAGTTTGAAAGGGACAGACCGGCGCACTGAACCTCACAACGCATACAAGCGTCTGTGAGAGGCTCTTTTAAAGATTTGTGTACCTATCGTTTCTTTCTGATCAACGAATCATACTCACCAAAATCAGGGAATCCATCATAATTTCCGGTCAAATCTACGGTTGTTTGACTCTCTTCCAATTATAGGGATTAAACTGTTCCTCTCTTATTACAGCACTACTATTTTAGCTTCTACCATTTCGCCTTGAGTTTTAGTAGATGTTGTATTTTCGTAAAATATCAAGCGCCCTTTTAATCGCCACAATGGGGGCAGCCCTAACCCTACGCCACAGCTGGCTATCAACGGGCACTTGCTGGAGCCGATGGGCTTTACCATTGGACACTATAAATTAATAATCGTAACCCTTGATAAAAAGCCATTTTTATTAAACTGAAAGTTAATTGATTGCTCGCTATTTTTGTATTTAATCCATTTATTCACGTAGCCAATCAACAGATCTAATTTACCTCCTCCGGATGCATCAGGTAAACCGAAAAACTCCATCACATTTTTTTCGACAGATGATTTATTAAGGTTGTGACATAACTCGTAATCAAAGGCTGAATAGCCTTCATCATTTTCAAGATAAAAATGAATGTGATTTAGCTTTTCATTTCTAAATCCTGCCTCGGCTCCAGATTTTAAAAATTTATAGTATTTTTCCTTACCAATAGATTCATTATATTCAACAGGGTCAGATGTCAATACTGTACTTTCACCCAGCAACTTACAAAATGCTAAAAATTCGGAAGATTTTTCCCCATTATTGATTGCTGAAATACCAGCATCCCACACACTTATCATTTTATAACCCCTGACTGACGGTTTCTCTTAATAATTTGTTTAATAGCGTCATCAACTTGCTTTGAATTATAGCCACATTCAACCATATTGTTCTTCAGGGCATCAGTATCATGACAGACTGCTCCACATAAATCTAAAGCATCTTGCTCAACTTGAGCTGCTGTGTTTTTCCCGCCATATGTAGGCCCAGCTCTGTGAACATCTTGGAGTACTTCCACAGCCGTCGCATTTTGATACAAATTCTTTGATTCTGCATCAGTCAAAGGACGTCCATTTGGCAAGAGCCCACCGCTTTGCAGGCCATGTTCTGGCATTCAGCGATTTCTTTATCCTTCTGAGCCTGTTGTTTCTGGCTCAGAGAGCTATTCTCAACTAAATTGGAGGTAACTCTTTTTTAGCCATTTCAGCCCAAAGTGGGTTTATTTTTCCTAGGTATTTTAGCAGTTTGGGGAAAATTATTTTCCTGCAATCTTCATGCTCATCAACTCGATGTAATAATTCATACTCCACGGCCATTTGATGAACTACGGGATAGATAATCCAGTAAAACAACTCATCTAAATCCTTGGTAGATTTTCTTGAGAATTCAAAGCCTCTCTCCGAATAAATATATTCATAGCGATCCTCAGATATGTGAAGGTATGGCTTTCCGTAATCTGAAGGCTTTGTCAGAATAATCAATGAATTATGAGAAGCGTTGACTTTAGAACCTAACCGGAAAACTTCATTCTGGATTACTCTTATATCTTCCATTTACTTAATCTCCTTCAGATCGCCCAAGTATCATATAATGATATTTAACTAATACCTACATCGCCATATCTACCCGCCATCTTCCGACGAAATTATTCGAACTGATCTAATGTTAGTGCGAGTTGCGCTACTGTTCTTCCTTCGCCCTCGCAAAATTCAACTTCATAAGCCTCGTATGGTTGACTATAAGTATCTATTATTGTTCCTTTCATACCATTTTTTAGGTTATTTTCCGGCATGTCAATGATTAGAGTGATAATGTCAAATTTCGCATGTATCAACTCATTTAATAACATAAATAAAACCCAGCTCTTAGATAATAATCACTTTCCTTTTAAAAACTTATTATCTTCGTACATACGATCAAAATATGAAACGACCACTACATTCAGGCCTGAATCTACATCGTCTTGACTAAATAATTCTTTTTTCATCACCGCCATTCTTGATAATGGAAAATGTATTTATTGCTAATAATATAATAAAGAGGTGATTAAGCACCACAATTAATTATCTTCAAGCCCGTAGTTACCAGTCTAGATCATTAATGATGATTGCAACTTTTTACTTTTGGGCCTTTCTTTAAACACTAAAACTCGGTTAATTTGGCCTGCACCTCATGTCAGGCAGGGTATTTCTCTGACAGATACCTTAATAATACGGCTACATTTTTCAAATTATGACCAATCAGAAGATCTTTATTGCTCATCTGAACAAGAATATCGTAATCTTCCTCTAACTGACCAATATCAAGTTCTGTTGGTAAGGTATAAGGGTCATAGATTTTCTCACTAGGAATACTCCAGTAAAAATCAGCATCTACTTTAAAACTATCAACACCTCGACTCCTCAAGTCTGAGAAAATTCTAGTTATTGCTTTTTCAATTACATCCAAATTAACTTCCATAATTTACTCCTTACCATTTTTAATTTCACTTATGTTCTTATGGAACGTTTTTATCTCCTGCTCAAGATGACGAATACGACCATCAATAATACTTTACCTCACTTGTTCATTTGGTGCGTTCTTAAGGTAACCTTTGTTATCGAAAGAGTCTGGGTTATTTTTGTATGCTTCAAGCTTATCTTCATGAATACGAATTTGTTCTTCAAGTGATTTAATCGATCTCTGATCTGAAGCATTTAGATTTTTATCGCGGCCCTGTTGTTCATCCTCTGGTTCCCATCCACCAGGAGTTCCAGATCCCACGCCGCCATATTCATTCTTCTCAGCATCTGTCAGATTAGCGCCAGCTCTCGGGCCATCAGCCTCTTCTGAATCATCTGTCGAGCAGGCTCGGCCAAATGAGCACGCTGTTGTCTTATCCAGCAAGTCAGTCACATTATTAAGCCCTTCCTTGAGCCCTGAAGCAATATTCTTATCCGCAATCTGTTTCACTTTGTCACCAGGCCCTACGGGTGCCCCAGGGACGGGGACTGGGACTGGAGCAGGAATAGGCCCAAACATATTGTTCTCCACCGCATTCTTCCCGGCACCCGCTCCAGCTCCAATCCCCATGGACGAATCCGCCGCAATACCGCCCGCAAGGCCTGCAGCAAGCTGGCTCAGGCTACTGACAATTTGCTTCTGATTTTCTGTCAGGCTGCTGATGTCGGTGTCCGGATACATTACTTTCACAATCGCGCGCGCTGTCAGCTCACCACCTGCTGCACCTGCCGCACCCGCTGCTGCACTGCTGCCGGACATCTGAGCCAGCACGGCACCCGCTACGGCGTGCGCCATGGTGTTTGCTACCAGATTAGTCTTTTCTGTGCCGTCAGCGTTGTATGATGTGGTGGCTTTCTTTATAGCATTAGCAATATATGGTGCCATCGCGCCGCTGGCTGCCGCGCCCATGTTGTTGGCACTTAAGCCGCCAAGCGCACCCGCGACTGCACTGGCCACCATCGAATAAGTTCCACCAGTACCCCACTTATCCGCCACGTCCTTATATCCAGAATCGTTTCGAACCAATGTGTTGAAATCTTCATTAGATAAGCTGGCGTATTCAGGATGTTCCTTCAGGAGGCGGTCTGAGGTCTCTTTTGCAGCTTCATCCAGCTTGTAGGCTTTGACATCACTGACAACCTTGCCCGCCAGTTCCTGTACGCCTTGTGCAAAAGCCATCTGGTTTTCGACTTTTTCCTTATCGAAAATCTTACCAATACTGCCGTTCGCGTTATCGGTATCGCGGCTCAGATCCGCTACATCCTGCTTCTGGTTCCGTTCATCTCGAACCGTAATGGTGCCAGCTGAGATCGCAGATTGTGTTGTGCCGGATGCACTTCCATTCAAATTCACTACTGCTGGCAGCGCGGAGCCTGCAAATTGCTCTCCCGGTTTATTGTTGCTGTTATATCCTCCACTGATACCCATTGCCGCACTGCTGGCGCTGTAAGAAGCATGATTATCTATGCTTCCCCAGCCCAGTGTGCCGGTAGACAGGTGATTGTCTGCCGCTTGGGCGGTTGAGGCGATTACAGCACCATTTAGCTGTGTATGATTGCCAACGTAAATGTCATAGCCACCGTCACCCGCAAACAAACCGCTCTGATCCCCGACGCTTGCGTATTCACTCTTAACTTTGCTCTTGCTAATACTCAGCCCAGCCGAGCCAGTCATACTGCCAAAGGTGAAACTGAAACCACCGCTGGCGCTCTGCTGCTTACTTTGGTAGTTGTCGATATCCTGCAGGCTGGTCAGTGTGAGGTTGTTACCTGCATCAACGGTGATACGGTTACCCAGCGCCTGGGCTCCGGAGAGTAGCGTATTGTTCCCACTGCTCAACGTCAGATTATCTTTCGCGTTGACGCGGCTATTAACGTAAGACGTTGTGTTGCCATTCTCCGAGCCGCTGGCCATGAACCCGCTGGCCTGCACTCCAATACCGGTTTCCTGACCAATAGCAATATGTACGCCCGCACTCCAGCCAGATGACTTATTGCTACTCTTCTGATCGCTATTGTTGCTGGCGGCGATCAGGTTGAGGTCATGCGCTGCGGCAAGAGTGACGTTACCTCCAGTGATACCGCTGCCGGTCAAATTCAGGTCACCACTGGCACCGTTTGCACCCGTGGCAACCACAGTGACATTACCACCGCCGTTAAGCGAACTGCCGCTAATCGTATTGGCGTTGTATTCTGAAGAAGACTTGCTTTTGCTGGCACCGACGCTCAGCTCAATCTTAATGCCGGCATTATTTAAATCACCCTTAGCTAGGGCTGCCGCAGACTGTCCTGCCGCTCCTGACATTGCCCAGCCACTCTCCAGCATTTTTACCGCGTTAAGCGCTTTAAGACGTTCGTCTCCTGCCTGTCCGGCCTCTTTAGCCTGTGACCCCAAACTCAGTAACGCGTCAGTAATCGGGCTGGTTAGCCTTAAGGTCAGACCACTTTGTTTCTGCTCAAAGCTCTGACGGCGCGTTAACGTGTCGTTGCCCGGATCGATAGTGACCGAGCCGCCGACCAGGCTTATGTCCTGCTTAGCAATCACATCCGATCCCGCTACGTGCGCGTCCTGACCCGCAACCAGCGTAACGTTGCCACCCGTGCTGCCAACGGTACTGGCGCTCTGACTTTCTGTCGTACCGTCCTGCTTAAGCTGCTGTTTCGAGGATGCGCTGCCAAAAGTGACCCCAATTCCGCCACCGCTGAACATGCCGCTCTTCTTGGTTTCACTCAGCCGATAGCTGCTTTGTGTATCGGTTGCCGCTGCAATAGTGAGATCGTTGCCAGCTTTAAGACCAACATTGTTTTCACCGACAACGGTGGAGCCTTTTAGGGTCAGATCATTACCTGCGACGATTGAAATCTGGTCGCCATTTATCTGAGAAGCTTTTCCAGTGGTTGAGCTGTCTTCGCTGATGGTGTGAGTCGTTTTCTTGCTGAACAGGCCTTTTTTTGTTTTAGTTTCTTCCTTGTAGGCATAATCACTTTCCGTCGCCGTGGTGATATTTACGTCGTGGCCGGCCTGTAATCCAATATCTTTGTTTGCGGTGATGCTTGCGGCCTGAGTGGTGATGTCATTTCCGGCAAGCATCGTCGTGCTGCCGCCACTGACAATTTCAGTGCCCTGCTGGCGCACGGTTTCGTTGATAACCGTTTTTTTACTGCCTCGTTCACTGTCTCCGGAGCGGCTCTCAACTGCATTCAGATTGATATCACGCCCCGCCTGCAGACCAATATCGCCTTCGGCTGCCAGCGCTGCCGCCTGGCTGGTGATATCCTGCCCGGCTTTTAACGTCAGGTTGCCGCCGCTGGAAACGGTCGTGCGCTCGGCACCGGAGCTATGCGTTTCCTTGTTACCTGTTTTACGGCTTTCGCTGGTTTCGATGCTGTTGAGACTGAGGTCGTGCCAGGCATTGAGCAGCAAATCGCCACCTGAGTTCAGTGAGGCACCGGTGATGTTGATATCGTTGCCGGACTTCAGGCTGAGCGCATCCAGCGACGTAATCGCCGCCGTCTGGCCAAGCAGTGTTTTGCTTGCCTGCACTGGCCCGTTGCCGCCGATCGTCCACTGTGAACTTGCGGTGGTGTTGTTGATGTCACCGTTGACGCTTTCCAGTGCCACCTTTTTACCGCTGATTGTCGAGCTGACGTTGTTAATGCTATTCAGCGCAGTGAGATTCAGCTCGCCTCCGGCTTTAATCAGACCGGCTTTAAGGTTGTCGATATTGTTCTGGCTGTCGGCGTTGACAGCGTTCTGCGCCACAATGCTGCTGGCGCTGTTGGTGATGTTACCGCCAGAAAGCGTCACGTTGTTCCCGGCAATCACGCTGCCGTTGTTCATCGCCGCATCTTTTTCGGACAGGTACACTTTCGGCACCATCACCGTCTGACCATTCACCGAGGTGGCTTCCCACCAGATGATGCTCTTATCCAGCGAAGCAACCTGATCCGCAGTAAGCGATACGCCAAACTGCAGGCCTAAAGCCTGCTGTGACGCGGCGGCGTTATCCATCAGATAACGCATCTGGTCCAGATCGGAGCCCACGCCGTTCAGATAGCGGCTGCCGGTCTGGTTAAGAACGGTGTTGCTGACGTAACGCGTATCAAATGCCGCATCGCCTAGGAAGCGGTAATCGTTGTCAGGCTTGAGGTTCAGCCTGTCCAGCAGATAGGACGAGCCGAGGAAAGTGTTCACGTCGGTATACTGCTGACGGCTTTCCTGTGGTGCGCTGCCAGGCTGTTTACCCAGCAACTGATTGAGATCGCCAAACAGGCTGGCGTCCAGCTGCCCCAGACCGTTTAATTTCGGGTTAACGGTGATGAGATAGGGACTGCTGCTGGTCAGGCTACAACAAGATGCAGCAGCGCCGCGATTTGGCATTTCTGCATATGGCATATGCCACGTTGCTGCGTGTCAGCGAACTTGGACGTCTGCGCGTGCGGGATCTCTCTCGCGCACAAGATGGCCGAATCATTCTTGATGTGGCCTGGACCAAAACGATTGTGATGACCGGTGGCCTGATAAAAGCGCTGGGCGATCTGTCTTCGCAAAGACTTACGGAGTGGCTAAATAAATCAGGGCTGATTCACAAACCGGATGCATTTATCTTCGGTCCTGTTCACCGTACTAATTGCGCGACAGCCGTATCGCTAAAGCCTTTGTCTACCCGCGCGCTGGAGGACATTTTTGCCCGAGCATGGCGTGAAGCGGGCCCCGGTCATGACGCGCTGCCGAATAAAAATCGCTATCGTGGATGGTCGGGGCACAGCACTCGCGTGGGAGCAGCTATCGATATGGCCTCGAAAAAATACAGCACTGCGCAGATTATGCAGGAGGGTACATGGAAGAAGCCAGAGACGGTAATGCGATATATCAGACATGTTGATGCTCATTCCGGCGCCATGGTCGACTTCATGGATAATTACGCTCAAAGTTAAAAGCTTTAGTGCTGAATTCTTTTAGCACTACACGTCTTAACCGCGAAGCGCGTAGTCATCCTGCCTTATATGATGATGTCCACTCCTTGAGATCCATATCAATCTATGGAGGAGTTTATATCACTAATTACTGGCCAAAATTTTTCCATGCTAATGCATGTTTCTTCGACTCGACCTGAAGGTAATACTCAATCTCTTTCCAAACAGATTCATTTGCATCAGACGCTGTGACTAATGCCTCAACAAGTCCCGTAGCAACTGCTATTGCTAGCTCCTCATTATCAGAAGTCATACCCAATTCAATGTGCTGGAAAAGAGATAGTTTCTCATTTTCATTAAAAAAACTTAAATGTTTAACAATTGATTTACCAACTAATGAAAACAACAAGATCGGAGCTGGTGCGTCTGGCATCCAATACTCAAGGCATTTCTTGACGTCATTCTTTAAAAACTCATTTCTATCGATCACAAAACTTATGAACTCATCAGTTTTCTTTTTCATGGTCAACAGTCTTCAAAAAGATGAATCCTTGATGAATTTCGAGAATTTCATTTTTAGTTGTTTATCTGCAATTTTTAATTTTAAATCCTTTATTTTCAATTTCTTACTGGTTATCCAGTTTAAAGGTCTTCAGTCATTGCTTTATAACTTGGATCCACGATTGATATTACTTCTACTATCTCTGTGCTTGTAACAATAAGATAGTGGTTTAGCTTCTCATCATTATGAATTTCGAAGCTTTGTTCGTTAAACCAACGTAGATAACCAGAGTCATTCAAGGTGTATATTCCTAAAGTTAATTTACCACACAAATCATTTTGTAACTTAAGTAAATCCCCTTCATCTGTCAATCGGAAGGAATAGATCCAATCAAATGATATTTTTACATCATCTGTTCCTCCGTCTTCGCTTGGTGAAAGTTGTATCTCCAAGATTCCTCCGGAATATCCTATAGACACAAGGAACCTATTCTTAAGATCTATGCCTTCCAACGTGACTTGATTCAAATTTTCATTCATTTTCATATCATTATGTCATTTTTTATAACATGTTAAGTTATCAGGTCATCTTTAGTTTTAATCATCAGAGCTACAAACTCGTCTAAAGGGAATTTGACTGGTTCTTCCTCATGTATGATTCTACTATCATGAAAAAATTCAACTTCAAGATTTTTTGGTCCTTTATCTTGATTAATTTGACAAAGAATTTGTCCTGCATACGAAATTTCTGCAGTGAGTTTCTCGTATTTAGAATCACTAAAAAAAACAACTTCAAAATAATTATTCATTTTTTACCTTTTTGGATCTAGAAAACCAGAAAATGAGCCATCAGCATTATAACGAACTCCTTTTCCATCAGGTAATCGAAATTCTACACCACCTCGGGATAAATCTGTTCTGACGGTATTGGTGTTACCTAACACTTCATTTACAAATTGTTTTGCAGCTTCATTTTTCTGAGAAACATTACCTTTTAGGGGGTCAAAAGATCCTCCAAGCCTTCCAGCATGTTTTTCCCATGCACGTGCAGCAGCAGATAACCCTTGATCATTAATTGGTTCGCTTGCTGATGATAAAAGGTCATTTTTATTGAATTTCTCGTCAAAATTACTACTTAATTGTTCGTTTCGAGCGCTATCTTCATCCTCAGGGCCCCAGCCATCCGGTGTTCCAGATCCTGTACCACCCATTTCATTTTTCTGTTCATTGGACAGATCTTTACCAATATTTGGCTTCTGGCTGTCGTTTGAGTCGGATTGATTTTGCGCAGACATCACAGCAAGGAGGACGCATACATCGCTCTTACGGCAAGTTTCGTCTAAACCTTCTTTCACTTTGTTAGTTAGGGCTAACGCTGCTTGTTCATTGGCTCCACCTTTTCCTGCTTCAGCCATCGCCGCAGAGTTCAGCGTTTCATGCGCCAGCATTTGTGACAACATGCCTGCGCCTGCCATATTATTGCTGATCTCATTCTTTCCGGCTTGTGCACCGGTCATCGAGCCAGCACTATCGCCACCTGCTAATCCGCCAGTCAGACCTGCTGCCAGGCTACCTAGGGCAACCAGCGTTTGTTTCTGCTCTTCGTTCAACTGACTTACCGGTATATCACCATAAAGAGATTTCTTCAGGCTTTCTCCGATAAGCGCTGTTGCTGCGGCACCAGCTGCACCTGCCATGCCACTATTACCACTGGCCTGAGCCACCACTGCCCCTAAGACTGCGTGGGCAATAATACGGCTTGATTCATTAGGTGCCGTCTTTTTGATAATTTCAGCCAGATAGGGTGCTGCTGCTCCAGACAGCGCTTGAGCAATATTGCCGCCAGCCAGACCCTGAATCGCCGCAGTGGCGGCCTGAATGCCTTGCTGAATTGCACTACCGGTTCCCCACTGGGCCTGAGTCGTTTTATAAGACGAAGTGTTGGTCAATAACTTGTCATACGCCGCCCGTTCTTCTGGAGTGGCATAAGCATCTGGTGCACTGATACCTTTTGCTTCAAGTTCCGCGCGACCAGCATTAATCGCCATAATTTTGCCTTGAGTCGCAGCTATGTCGACTGCCTGCGCTCCAATTTCGCCAATCAACTGTGCGGTTTGAAGTCGTTTTTGTTCTTTTTCTTTGTTAAATATTTGACCGATACTGTCATTGGCATTTTCAGTGTCGCGGCTAAGGTCTCTCACATCCTGCTGCTGGTTTGCCGTGTCGCGAATAACTATTGTACCGTCAGCTACTGCAGACTGTGTGGTGCCCTCAGCATGCCCCTTTCCTCCTGCGCCGGCCAACATGGTGTTTGCCATATTACCGACAAACTGCCCACCCATACTTGCGCCTGAGCTGATGCCAATCCCTTGATGCTGTGTTTTGTAATCTGCCTCATTATGAATATCAGTAAACCCGAGCGTGCCGGTATCAAGACGGTTTTTGTCGGCATCAGCCTGGCTGGCAATGACCGCGCCATTAAGTTGCGTGTGGTTGCCAACCGTAATGTCGAAGCCACCTTTTCCGGCATAAATGCCGCTCTGCTCAAGAACACTGTCGTAATTGCTGTGCATCTTGTCCTGGCTGGCATTGATGTAACCTGAGCCCGTCATGGAGCCGAAAGTGAAACTACCTCCCGCACCAAAGCTCACCTGCTTCGAGTCATAGTTGTCGCTATCCTGCAGGCTGGCTATCGTCAAATCACGTCCAATATCAGCTGTGACACTGTTACCATTCACCTGCGCACCGCTTAGCGTGGTATCGCGGCCGCTGGAAATGGATACTTCACCTCCACTATCCAGCGTGGTCTCAGTCCAGACTGTACCGTTGCCTTTTTCATGACCTTTGGCGCCATTGACGCTGGCAAAAATACTGAGACCCGCACTTCCCGACCCTACGCCAAAGCTGATACCTATACCGCCACCGCTACTGCTGTTCTTTCCAGTGGTTTGCTGCGTGTTGGCAGTCGCGGCGAGTGTGATGTCATTTGCAGCATGCAGAGAGGTATCGCCGCCGGCTTTCAGCTGACTGCCTGCAATTAACAGGTCTCCACTGTTGATGCCGTTTCCTTTACCCGTTGCATCAATACTCAAATTATTACCGGCATTGATACTCGAGCCGCTGACGGTGTCTGATTTTTGGTGTTGTTGTGATTTGGATTGTTGCGTGGTCAGCGACAGACTGATGCCAATGCCGTTATTTGGATCGCCATTAGCCTGAGCAAGCTGACTGGCCTGACCGGTCTGCACACCAGAAAGTACTGATTTGGTTGCCTGTAGTGCAAGAAGCCTGTCATCGCTTTCATTTTTCACATATTGCACAGTTTCTATAGTACTGTTCACGGCTTCAGCCACTGCCCCTGAAAGCGCCAGAGTCAGCCCGCTAGTACGTTGCTCGAATCGTTCATCACGCGAACGTAAATCATGGCCTGGCGTGATCGTCACGCTATCGCCTTGCAGTGCCATGTTTGAACCGGCAATCAGGTCGGCTCCGTTTACCAGTAGCTGCTTACCTGCTGTAATCGACACATCACCAGCAGTGCTGCCCACCGTGCTGATGCTTTGGCTCTGCGTCGTGCCTTTGTCCTTAATCTCATGCAGCGTTTTGCTACTACCAATACTAATTCCTAGCCCACCGGTACCCATCAAACCGCTTTTTTTGGTTTCCGAGAAACGCCAGGTTGAATCCGTGTTGGTTGCGGCAGCTATTTCAACATTATTGCCTGCACTCAAAGCGACTTTGCCATCACCGACCACCTGCGAACCGGTAACCAGCAAATCATTTCCGGCAGAAATGGAGACATTATTCCCACTCAGCAACGTGCCTTTTTCATTGGTTGCGCTGTCTTCCTGAATGGTGTGCGTCGTCTTTTTGCTTAATAGACCTTTTTTGGTTTTGGTTTCTTCTTTGTAGTAATAATCGCTCTCAGTCGCAGTGCCCAGATCCACGTTATTCCCGGCGTGCAACGTAATATCCTGTTGAGCCGTTACATCACTTGCATGGCTGATAATGTCGTGACCGGCAATCAGGGTTGTACTGCCGCCACTTGCAATTTCAGTGCCCTGCTGACGCACTGCTTCGTTGATAACCGTTTTTTTACTGCCCCGTTCACTGTCTCCGGAGCGGCTTTCAACTGCATTCAGATTGATATCGCGTCCCGCCTGCAGACTAATATCGCCCTCGGCTGCCAGCGCTGCCGCCTGGCTGGTAACATCCTGCCCGGCTACCAGAGTCAGGTTGCCGCCGCTGGAAAGTGTTGTGCGCTCGGCACCGGAGCTATGCGTTTCCTTGTTACCGGTTTTACGGCTTTCGCTGGTCTCGATGCTGTTGAGGCTGAGGTCGTGCCAGGCACTGAGCAGCAAATCGCCACCTGCGTTCAGTGAGGCACCGGTGATGTTGATATCGTTGCCGGACTTCAGGCTGAGCGCATCCAGCGACGTAATCGCCGCCGTCTGGCCAAGCAGCGTTTTGCTCGCCTGTACTGGTCCGTTGCCGCCGATCGTCCATTGCGAACTTGCGGTGATGTTATTGATGTCGCCGTTGACACTTTCCAGCGCCACCTTTTTACCGCTGATTGTCGAGCTGACGTTGTTAATGCTATTCAGCGCACTGAGATTCAGCTCGCCTCCGGCTTTAATCAGCCCGGCTTTAAGGTTGTCGATATTGTTCTGGCTGTCGGCGCTGACAGCGTTCTGCGCCACGATAGTGCTTGCGCTATTGGTGATGTTCCCGCCGGAGAGCGTCACATTGTTCCCGGCAATCACGCTGCCATTGTTCATCGCCGCATCTTTTTCGGACAGGTACACTTTCGGCACCATCACCGTCTGACCATTCACCGAGGTGGCTTCCCACCAGATGATGCTCTTATCCAGCGAAGCAACCTGATCCGCAGTAAGCGATACGCCAAACTGCAGGCCTAAAGCCTGCTGTGACGCGGCGGCGTTATCCATCAGATAACGCATCTGGTCCAGATCGGAGCCCACGCCGTTCAGATAGCGGCTGCCGGTCTGATTAAGAACGATGTTGCTGACGTAACGCGTATCAAATGCCGCATCGCCTAGGAAGCGGTAATCGTTGTCAGGCTTGAGATTCAGCCTGTCCAGCAGATAGGACGAGCCAAGGAAAGTATTTACGTCGGTATACTGCTGACGGCTTTCCTGTGGTGCGCTGCCAGGCTGTTTACCCAGCAACTGATTGAGATCGCCAAACAGGCTGGCGTCCAGATGCCCCAGACCGTTTAATTTCGGGTTTACGGTGATGAGATAGGGACTGCTGCTGTCGCCCGGGACGAAGTAGCCATTGTCACTGGTGGGGAGCGGATAGGCGCTGGTATCCACCGCTGAAGCACCATAGCTGCCCAGAGCCGATGGTTTTACTGCGCTGCCTGACGCCAGTTCAGCGGCCTTACCAAGGTTCGCGTTGCCCTGTTGTTTGCCATTGTGATTTGAGAGCCCAACGGTTTCAGGCTGTGCATTTTGCAGCGACGTGCCACCGTTGACCTGCTGCAGGGCATTTTGCAGCTGGTCGCGCCACTCCGGGGAGTTTATGGCTATGCTGCTTGTGGCAGCGAGTTGCTGACGCTGCTGTGCATTCACCTGACTAACAGCAGCTAAGTTATTTAATGCCGGCGCATGGATTATTGTTCCAACCCAGCCGGCATTGGGTGTTGAGCTGGTATTGCTGATATCACCGTTGAAGCTGGCATTGACGTTGCCGCCAGCCTGAATTACGGAACGTAATGCATCTCCGCTATAAATCGTTTCAGTTTCAGGTGTCGAAGTTAAGAGATAGGTCACAGTAGCTGATTGAGCATTAGTAGGAAAAGCGTCCAGGTCGCGATCGCTTTTAAGTTTGTTGTTCCCAATTCTGCCGTTGTAGGTGTAAGTCAAATAAGTGTTGCTTACACCGTTAAACCAGGACTGGTTATTCAGGGTATTTCCCTGAAGCGACATGGAATTACCCGCCAGTAGCGTGCTGGCAAGGTTGTTGAGTTGGATGGCAGAGACATCAAGATTTCGCCCTGCAGCTATGCGACCAGCATTGCCATCAGCTTGGGCGTTAAGTGTTGTAGTTTCTGTGAGATAGCGTTGAACGGCACCTTGCGCATTAGGAGCCAGGTATGAATAATCGTCAATTGAACCATTCCCCTTACCAAAGCTGCCGCCCGTCCTGACGGAAATAATGTAATAGCCTAAATCAGAAATTTTCAGCTGGTCGAGCCGGTAAGTTATAGATGGACCGCCAATACCTGTTGCTAAACCAGATACAGGTTGGTTCTTTTCTTCAACTCTCAGACCATCGCGCTGATTTAGCAGGCTTCCAGTTCTGACGGTGATATCACCATTCTGCGACTCAATGGTTCCCGAGGTATTGATCACCTCACCATTAGCATTCCCCGCCGCGTCGCGTTGCATCCACAGGCTATTGCCTGCCAACATATCGCCACGCTGATTTTGAATGCTGTTAGCGTACAGGTAGAGATTCTGCCCGGCATACAGCAGCGCCGTATTCACAATGCTGCCTGGCGAGGAAATGGTGAAGTTGCCGCGCGTGCCGGTAAAGCCATTAAGTACTACGTCGCTGCGGCTGATCAGTGCAACATTGCCGCCGCCCTGCAGCGTGCCAGCGCTGTTCATATTGATGCGGTTACCGCTCAGGCTGCTGTCGCCGGTTCCGGTGGTGAGCTGGCCGTTGTTCGTCAGGTCGCCGCCTGCACTCAACGTCAGCGCCTGCCCCTGTAACGTGCCCTGGTTCTCAATCGCTCCGTTACTGCTGATAGTCAGGCGATTACCTGCAGCCAGCGTATTGCGTGCGGTAAAACTGTTGATCAGTTTCAGCGTGGCATCGCCCAGCGCTACCACCTGTCCCAGCTGATCAAAACCGCTGCTCTCCAGCAGCAGATTGCCGCCGCTGAACAGTTTACCCGCTGCCTGTTGCGTGACCTGGCTGGCCTTAACGTTCAGCTGATTGACACCCAGCAGCGTGCCGCTGTTATTGAGCTGGCCATAATTAACCGCCAGCGAGCCACCCTGCGCAGTTCCCTGATTCAGCAGTTGCGAGCCGGTGAAGGTTCCCTGCTGATCGGCCAGCAAGGTGCCGCTGTTGCTGGCGGTGGCAGCATTCAGCGTCAGATGCGCTGCCTGCAACCAGCCGCTATTGACGAGTTGAGGCGTGGTGAGCGTGAGCTCGCCCGCAGACAGCATTTTTCCGCTATTAGTCGCGCTGCTGCTGGCGGTGATGCGGTTAGTTGCCCCCTGAATCAGGCCGTAGTTATACAACTCAGGCGTGGTCAGCGTCAGACCGCTCTGGCTTATCAGCGTCCCGCTATTGTTGTTGGTGATGCGGCCACGGGTGGTCAGCAACAGGCTCTTATCACCCTGCAACCGCCCGTTGTTAGTCAGTGTTCCAGTGGTGATCGTCAGATCACCACCCTGAATGCGGCCATCATTGCTAACCGTCGCCGCCTGAAGATCCAGTTTGCCACCCGATAACAGCGCACCGTTTTGCTGCTGCGTCAGCGTGCCGCCGAGCACTGCCGTCAGTCCGTTAACGCCGGAGATTTCTCCACCGTTGGTCAGCGTCGTGCCTTTCAGCGTCAGGTTTCCGGCAATCCACTGCCCCTGATTAGTGAGGCTGAGTGCGTTGAGCGCGGCGTTGCCGTTCGCCGTGATTTTGCTGCCAGAGGTGGACGTCAGTGCATCGCTGATATTGAGCGTCAGATCGCCCGCGCTCTGGATAGCGCCGTTGTTGGCAAGGCGGGTGGCGTTCAGCAGGATTTGCTGTCCCTGCCAGCTGCCGTTGTTGGTGATGTCATCACCGCTAATGTTCAGCGCGCCCTGCGTCAGTAGCTGACCGCCAGCATTGTTGATTAATTCACGTGCGGGCTGCGACTGTACCGCCAGCATGCGGAAACCACGGGTCTGCGCCGGACCGATAGTCAGCGATTGCAGGCCAATCAGACTGCCCTGATTAGTCACGCTGGCCGGGGTAATTGCGAGCGTTTCGCCCTGCACGCTGCCGCTGTTATTCAGCGCGCCGCCACTCAGCGTCATCGCTTTATCCGCCAGCAGCGAGCCGCTATTGTTCAGGTTCTGCGCGCTGACCTGTGCCGTGCCCTGCGACAGGATTTCACCGCTGTTGCGCAGCTCACCCGCAACGTCCGCAGAGACGTCTGCGGTGCCCAGCAGCGAGCCCTGATTCTGCCAGCGGCCTGCGATAATTTGCGCGTTGTTACCCTGGATTGTGCCCGCCGTGTTGAGCTCAGTTGCGTTCAGCAGCAGGCCACCGCCGGTCAGCGTTTTTCCTCCAGCGAGCTGAATTAAAGCGCCGCCCGACTGCGCATCCAGCGAGGATGTTCCCTGCCATAAGCCACCGTTGCTGAGGCTGCTGCCGCGTAACACCAGACGATCGGCCAGCACCTTACCGCTGTTTTGCAGGTTACCCGCCGTCAGGCTGGCGTTACCGCCCGCCGTCAGGCTGCCACGGTTATCCAGCAGCCCGTCAGACTGACCTTTAAGTGAGTCAATACCGTAAACCGTGCCACTGTTGGTCAGCGAGCCAAACTGATAGTCAATGCTGTTTCCCTGCCACACGCCGGCGTTATCAGCGGTTGCGCCCTCAAGTGCAAGAATACCGTTGCTCAGTAGCTGCCCCGCGCTCAGGTTGCTGAACTGCCTGAAATTCGCGTTAAGTCCGTTGTAACCCTGCAGCAGGCTTTGATTCTTCAGCACATCACCTGAAACGTTCAACTGCTGTGCCGCAATCGAACCACTGTTGTTCAGCGTGCCGCTCAGGTCTGCATTCAGATTGGTGGCGGTGATGCGGCCGCTATTGGTGAGGTTGCGGCCGTTAAGGCTGAAGTCATCAGCCACCTGTAGCAGGCCCGCATTGGTCAGCTGTACCGGGGAAAGCGTCAGCGAACCGCCGCTGATAAGCTGACCGCTGGCGGCGTTGGTGATATCCGCGCTGTTCAGTAATAGCGAGCTGTTACCCTGCAGCAGTCCGGCGTTGATCAGCTGAGGTGCCCTGATGCTGAGTCGGTTAGCCGCCAGCGTACCGCTGTTAATGATGTCGTTGCTGATGAGGGCAAAATCGTTCTGGCTCAGCAGTGTGCCGCTGTTATCCAGCCTGCCGCTCAGCGTGCCAAGGAACTGCCTGGTCGCCTGTGCACTACCGGCGTTCTGCCAGCTTTGCAGCCGCATATCGAGCGTGTCGGCCTGAATGCTGCCGTGGTTATCCAGGCTGTCAGCCTGCGCCGTCAGGGCCCCGCCACTGAGCATCTGACCACCGGCCTGATTTGTGAGCTTATCGCCCGTCACGGTCAGTGCATCACTGCCCTGAATCAGCCCGCTGTTAACTAAATCTCCCTGAAGCCTGAGTGCCTGCGCCAGCAGCCAGCCGCTGTTATCAACCGAATCTGTTTTAAGCTGTAGGTTCTGCTGACCAAGAATTTTGCCACTGTTATCAAGCGCTGCGGCGTTAAGTACGCCATCACCCGCACTTAACGCATTGCCGCTGTTATGCCAGCTGCCCGCCGTCACCGCCAGCTGCTGTCCCTGCAACAGGCCACGGTTAGTGAGCGAGTCTGCTGCGATAGTTAATTTGCCGTCACTCAGTAACGTACCGCTGCTGGTTATCGCCTTGCCGCTGGCCTGCAGCGATTGTTTGCCCTGCAACGTGCCGCTGTTGTTCAGCGTACTGGCATCAACAGTGGTTGTCGCTGCGGCGATTTGACCGTCATTGGTCAGCGCAGCGTTTTGAAGACTGAGGTTGTTATCCGCGAGCAGCAGGCCGCCCTGCTGATTATTCAGCTGCGCGTTTGAGGCAAACAGGCTGGCAGCGTTGATTTCGCCGCTGTTGGTCAGCGCGTCTCCACTCAGCGTCAGCCCTGCCTTGCTGGTGATGAGCCCGCTGTTAATCAGCTGCGGCAGATTGAGTGCAAAACTGTTGTCCGAACTCAGGGTGCCGCCCGCCAGATTGTTCAGGCGGTTGCCGCTGTAGGTCAGCGCTTTGCTGCCCTGAATCAGCCCGCTGTTGTCGGTTTGCACGCTGCTGAGTGAGAGCACCGGCGCGGACAATACGCCCTGATTCAGCAGGCTGTCGCTGCTGAGGCTTAGACTCTCTGCGCCGGAGATGGCCGCGCCCTTACCATTCTGCAGGCTACTTGTGGTGATGCCGGTGGTGTTACCGGCCAGCATGCCGCGATTATCGAGTTGTTTGGCCGAGATGTTGAGATTTTTTCCCGCCGTCAGCTGGCCGCTGTTGCTGAGCCGATCCTGCGCCTGCAATCGGATATCGTTACCGGCTTTCGCGACGGCATTGCTGTCCGTGACAACGGTTGTGCCATTAAGCTGAATATCATGTCCTGCCGTGATGCTGGTGCCATTGGTGGTGAGATTTCCTTTCGCCGTAACGCTGACTCCGGCGTCGCTGACCAGCGTGCCTTTATTGAGCGTTGCATACTGCTGTGCACTGAGCACGACCTGTCCGGACGCTTTGTTTTCCCCACCAAGCGTCACTGATTCAGCATTCGCCGTTAGCGCCCCGCTGCTCAGGCTGTTGTTGAGCGTCAGTTTGCCGCTGGCATCCAGCTGAATATCCCCCTGCTTCGCCACCAGGTTACCGAGGTTAACCCCAACACCTTTCTCGCTCGATACCAGATGAATGCGATTGGCATACATGCCGCCAAGCGTGCCGGTATCGACCGCTACCGACGGCGCCGCACCTTCACCGGCAATCGGCGTGACGGAACCATCCGTACCCACGCGGTTTGCCCCGACCGTAACAGACAGATCTTTCGCATGGATCCCGGCGTTGATCTCCGTTGCGCGCGCGACGATCGATACTGCATCGGCGCTGCTTCCGTCCAGTCCCTGACCTTCGACGATCACCGATCCTTTCGTCACCTCCAGCGCAGCCAGATTGCCTCTGGCATCCAGCTGCGGTTTACCGGTGGTCAGCGTGACGTTCGGTGTGTTGATAAAGCCGCAGCCGTTACAGGTGATGCCGTACGGGTTGGCCACCATCACGTTAGCGGCTTTACCCGCCACTTCGGTGTAGCCCTGCAACTGCGAACGGTTGGCGCCAACCACTTCGTTGATGATCGCCTGCGCTTCATGCCCGGCTTTCAGATTAGGGTTGTTCTGGATCAGGCCGCCAAGCTGCGTCTGGGTAAGCTGACCGGTGGCGTTATTGAGGATTAAACCTTCTTTGCCTACGTTGTACTGCTGGTACTGGTTATGCGAAATCCCGGCGCCGTTGGGCGTGGTGATATTCACCACCGGCACGCCGTTGCCGGCGGCATCCATTTTTGTGCCCGCCGTTACCGGCGTAATTTGCGCGGCGACAACAGGCAGCATCGGCTGTGCCGCCACCAGATAGCAAATCAGGTAACTCAGCGCGCGACGGGCGAGGGAAACGGGTTGACGATCGTCCATAATCTTTGCCTCTTAGAAAACAAGCCCGACGCGGGCGTAAATGCTGACGTGATCCGGCTGGAGATGGCCGGGATAGCTAAGCGGAATGCCGACGGTGTACTGGGTGTAGAAGTTGCGGCCACGCGTGCTGAGACCTAGCGCGCTGCCCCACAAGGTGCCGGTGGACTCGCGGTTCTGCGCGTCGCTCTTTAACCAGCCGCCGTCGATGGCGGCCAGCGCGCTGACGTCGCCCAGAACCGGCAGCGTGAACAGGCTGTAACTCAGTTCGTTGCGCAGATAGCCACCGGCATCACCGGAGAGATACTGCTCCTTAAAACCGCGCACCGAGCTTTCGCCACCCAGCGTCAGGCGTTCACTGCCGTACAGCCGATCCGGCGACCACTGACCGTAAATGCTGCTGAGCAGCCACAGTTTGTCGGCCAGCGGGCGCTGGAAGCTGCCGCTGATGCTCCACTTGCGGAACTGTGCTTTGGGCAGATCGCCGGTTTTTCCCGCGTCATCTTCAGCATCGAACCACGGCATGCCGCGGCTGAACGTCGGGTTGAGCGTGGCGACGCCACCAAGGATTTTCTGCGTGTGGTTAAGTCCCAGCTGCGCGCTGGTGATCTTTCGGCTGCTACTCTGCAACAAAGTATTGTTGAGATAGTTGTGGCTGGAGTAGTGATTCAGGCCGAGCTGAACGCCGGTTTTGATATCGCCGTTGCGGAACAGCACCCACGAACCGTTTAGCCGGTGCGACACGTTGTCGCCGTTGCTCAGCCAGGTAAAGCCGTTGTTAACGAAGCTGCTGTGATAGTTGCTCCAGCTGTAGCTGTAGTCGAGCAGGCCGTAACCGTAAGGCACGCTGACGCCCGCCTGCAGGTTTTGTGCATCACGCCAGTCGCTGAAGGCGCTGCTGCGTCCGCCGCTGATAAACCAGCGGTCAGCCAGTCCCAGCAGATTGTTTCCCGTCAGCGAGGCGTTGAGCTGACCAACGCCGGTGCTTTTCTGTCCGCTGTTATCAAACCCCAGCGATGCGCTGAGCGGGAATTCCGGCGTAGCCGTAAGGTTAACCACCGAATAACCGGTTTTAGGCGACGGCTGTATTTCAATCTGCACCGGCGTGGTGCGCACGCGGTTAATCTGCTCCATGCCCTGCTCAATATCACGCAGGTTAAGCACCTTTCCTTCCAGACCGGGAAACGCCATCTGTAATGAACGCGGATGCTGGCCGTCGAGACGAATGGCGTCCAGTTTCCCTTCCAGCACCGGAATAATTAACTCGCCCTGCGATAAATCCTGTTCAATTAAAAATGCCCGGCTGGTGATATAACCGCGCTGCATATACCAGTCAGAAATGGCATGCACCAGCGAATTAATTTCGGTTAAGTTCAGGCAGCGATGAATATATGGTGCGGCCAGCGATTGCTGCTGGCCGGCAGAAATTAGCGTGGCGTTGCGAATAGCGATATGCTGCACCGGGAAGCAGGGGCCGGCCTGACCGGAATCCGCTGCTGGCGTGCTCTGCGGCGCGGTAGCACTCCACAATGCATCACGCTGCTGCTGGTCATTTTGCAAACGTTGCTGTTGTTGGTTCTGAATATAATCACGGTCGCCGGGATTTAACGGTGCCGCAAATGCAGAAGTTGTGAGCATTCCGACGCTCAGCGCCAGAGACATCCATGTTTTTGCCATCATAATAAGACTTAAGGGAAATTGATTGTAAGTTTTGTGTAAGCACTTTTGTGAAGAATATCACCTTAACAATCAGAAAGTTCCTGGCTCCTTATAAAAACTTTAATTTCCTGTTTATTCAATTTTATAAATCATGAAGTTTCCCCTTAACGCAAATAGTCAGTCATTCCATCATTTTAACCGATAATGTTTACTTTCATGGTCATGCATGTTGAATGAATTGATGAGGAAAATGCATATACAGAATGAGGATCTTCACTGCATTGATTAGCAGCCTGCGGGGAAAGTGGTGGTTGCGAGCCCTAATCGAGGCATAAGCGCCTACCTTTGGTTGTTACATTATAACATACTTTAGGCCCAGCAATGGTTGAACTGATCCCCAAATCCATCATCTTACCTAGGGTTGTCAATTTACAGGCAAGTGATTGAGTTGTTCATTATAATAACGGGGAATACATGTTTAAAAAGGGTTGGGTTAAGCAGTTTTATATACCGGTGTTTATTTCGCTCTATATCGGCGTACTTCTTAATATTCCGATTTTCATCCGTCGCTATACGCAACTGCAGTTTGATAACACCCTGTCATTAGTGACGGAGATCATCGCTGCATTTTGTCTGGTAATGCTGTTGACGTTGTTAACCTCATTAACCGGGAAATATCTATCACGCGTATTAATGACCATGCTGGTGCTATTCTCCAGCGCGGCCAGTTATTACATGATTTTCTTTAATATTGATATTGGTTATGGAATTATCGCCGCCGTATTAGCCACCGATTCATTAGACCTTTCTAAGGAGTCGGTGGGTTGGCACTTTATGCTGTGGATGGTGATCATCAACGTCATTCCACTTTGGCTAATCTGGCGCGGAATGCGCGGTAATTCCGTTACAAATATCAGTAAAAAGCGTTACTGGTCTTATAAAACTATCGCCATTGTTATTGCCGCATTAGGTTGCTGGTTGCCGCTAACGCTAATGGGCAAGGTGCAGGATGAACAGGATAAGAAAAATAATCGCATGATGGCCAGCTACGGCGGCATTGTTGCGGGGACCTATTCACCGTCTAACTGGTTATCGGGCGTTGGCTTGCTGGCTTATAGTTCGTTCAGCCAGGCTGAAGATAACCGTAATCTTTACGATCCCGCAGAACACTTTAAATACATTCCACCAAAAAATGCGGATAACTTGTACATCGTGTTTGTGATTGGTGAAAGTGCCCGCCGCGATCATATGGGTTTATACGGTTACGATCGCGCCAACACGCCTTATCTCGATCACGAAAAAAACCTCGTTCACTTGCAGGGCTATTCCTGCGATACCTCCACCAAGCTCTCGCTGCGCTGTATGTTTGTCAGAGAAGGTGGCGCCTCAGAAGCCCCGCAGCGCACGCTGAAAGAGATGAATGTCTTCACGGTGATGAAGAAGCAAGGTTTCTCGGAAGATCTCTATTCCATGCAGAGCGAAGCCTGGTTCTATAACAAAGTTATGGCCGACAGTTATTCAATGCGTGAATCTATTCAGGCGGAGAAGCGTAATGTCGGTAAGCCGGTGGATGATATGGCGTTGATTAATGAATTGCAGGACTCAATTCAGCGCCATCCACAGGGTAAACATATTGTGATTCTTCACACCAAAGGCTCTCATTATATGTATACCGAACGCTATCCACGCGCGTTTGCCCGTTATACCCCGGAGTGTCAGGGCATTGATGATGCTTGTAGCACGCAGGAGATGATCAATTCCTACGACAATAGCCTTTTGTATACCGATTATTTTCTCAAACAGACTTTCGATAGCCTGAAAGATAAAAATGCCATCGTGTTTTATGCCTCAGATCATGGGGAATCGATCTCCGATAATCTGCATTTCCACGGCACACCACGCGATCATGCACCGATGGCGCAACGCACGGTGCCGATTATGGTTTGGGCATCGGATAAGTTTTTAAGTGACAGTAATAACAAAGCGTCATTTGCCAAACTTCAGCAACTGCAGAATGACAAAACGCCGGTATTCCACGAGAAGTTATTTGACTCAATATTAGGCTGCGCTGGCTTTACCTCACCGGATGGTGGAATTAATTCACTGCGAAACTGGTGCGATCATTCTACTATTCAGAAGTAAGGTGACGTTTCAAAGGGAGGACATATGACGCCAGAAATCAAAACGGAACGATTAATTCTTAATCCGCTGGAAAGTCGCGATGGGCAGGCGATGCAAATCGTTTTCCCGCGCTGGGAGATCGTGCGTTATCTCAATGCCAATGTGCCTTGGCCTTATCCTGAAGGTGCCGCGCAGGATTATGTCGATAATGTGGTGTTGCCCGCTGTCAAGGAAGGTCGATGCTGGTGCTGGAGTATCAGACGTCAGGAGAAACCTGAGGAATTAATTGGGTTGATTGAACTGCGCGATGGAGAGAATGATAACCGCGGATTCTGGCTGGTACCTGAGTGGCAGCATCGCGGATTCATGAGTGAAGCCTGCAACGCCGTGAACGACTTCTGGTTTAAAACGCTGGGCCGCGAAGTTTTACGTGTGCCAAAAGCGGCGGTGAACACCGGCTCGGTGATGATCTCACGTAAATCTGGCATGCGTCTGATAGAAACCGGGAAAAAAGAGTATGTCGCGGGTGTTCTCGATTACGAATTATGGGAGTTAACTCGCGAAGAGTGGCTCGCATAAAAAATCAGCCAAATCAACGTAGGTCCGCCCGTTTATATCTTAATGCTCGTCACGGTCGCCATAAATGGCGACCGATCCACTACACATACCCCATCATCCGCAGCATCGACTGCGCCTGATTCATCGCTTCCGCGCGATGCGTCACGCCGAGTTTTTGGTACAGATTGCGAATATGCGTTTTGATAGTGGTGGCCGCAACATCCAGCTCGCCAGCGATCTGATCGTTGCTGTATCCCGAATAGATCAGCCCCAAAACCTGCCATTCGCGTTGGGTCAGCGGGCTGGTGCGGATCAGCTCCGGCACATCGGGATGATTAATCAGGCGGCTAACAAAGCCTTCGTCAAAATGGGCAAACTTATGGCGATGATATTTATTAATCTCGCTGAGGATGCGTCTGGCGCGATGGTTATCGAGTTCATCCAGCGTGTTGAGCTGAATCAGCTGGCGCAATTGCTGCGCCATCGCCTCGCCTTCAATCACAAAATGGCTGACGAAACCGGTGCTGCGCGCCAGTTTCAGCGCTTCGGTCAGCGCCTGCTGTGCTTCTGCTTTACGCTGGGTTTGCCAGTAAATCTGATTTAACAGCAGTAGATTGCGATTCATGTCGCTCATCAGGTTGAGCGCGCGGGCATTGTCATTCAACTCATCCAGCACCACTTCGGCCTGGCTCATATTTCCCAGTAAAATCTGCGCGCGCGCCACGTTGCGCCACTGCCCTTGCAGGAAATGATTATTGGCGAACTCCGGTTTCGCCGTCTGGCGCATCCAGCTGCTGGCGCTTTGGCTGTCGCCGGTCATCTGCCAGAAAATCACCCGCACCTTATCGGCATTGGCGATCCAGTCGCTGTGCAGCGATCCGTTGTTAAGCAGATTTTCCAGCCGACTCAGGTGACTACGCGCGTTATCGAGATTGCCGCGCGCCAGTGAACACTGCACCAGCAAACCCAGGCACTGAATCTGCTGCTGTGGCTGATAACCTTTCAGCACTTTTATCCCTTCACGCGCCGCCTGTTCCGCTTCGTCGAGTCGGCCCCACGCCCATAACAGTTGCGCGCGAATGCGCAGCAGGAATTCATGCATCGGGAACTGTGTCAGATGCTGCTCTTTGACCAATACAAACGCCCGATCCTGCATCTCATAAGCGGACTGTAAAAATCCCTGCGCGAACAGAATTTCACTCTGCTGGATTAGGCTCCACAGTGCGTAATTCCACGCTTCTTCGCGACGCGCCATCTGCTCGGTCTGACGCATCAGCTTCAGCGAACTGCTGAGCTCGCCTTTGCAATGCATCACTTCGCCCAATACCGAAGTGGCCACAATGCAGCTGTATTGACGGCTTTCCGGCAGCGCGTCGAGCGCCAGCATCGCCAGCCGCTCGGCTTCCTCGGCGTTACCGTCGTTGATTGAAACCTGCGCCAGCAGCGCGTTAAATTCGCCGCGCAGCACATCATCAATCTCTTGGCTGCAGGAGTGCTCAAAGCGCGTCAGCAAACTGCTCACTTCAGAAAAACGGTGCTGGCTCTGCATCAACCACGCCTGCAACAGCAGCAGTTTTGGATTTTCCAGCAGAATCTCCCACGGCAGCGCCTTGAGTGAATTTTCCAGCAGCGTGAGCTCACTCTGATTAAACAGCGTCCAGGCATATTGCAGCAGCACGTCGCGCAGCATTAGCGCATCACCGGCGGCCAGCGCATGATGGATCGCTTCGCCAGGAAAACCGAGGCGCATCCAGCTTTCAGCCGCCGCGCGATGCAGCGCCGGCAGTTCCGCCGCCAGTTCCCACTGACAGCGCTGACGCAAGAAACTGCCAAACAGCGGATGATAGCTAAACCACTCGCCCGAGTTATCCATGCGCTGCAAAAACAGGCCCTGACGCTCAATCTCTTCCAGCCGCATCTGCCCTTGCTCTTCACCGGTTACGCAGGCAATCAGCGTGTCGTTCATCGATCGCAGCAGCGCGCTTTTCAGCAAGAACTGTCGCGTGGCGCTGTCGACGTTATTCAGCACTTCCTCAACCAGATAATCCGCCAGATGGCTGGCGTTAATGCCGGAAAGGCGGCGCGCGGAATCCTGGGCGGAACTGGCGCCTTGACGCGTCGAGAGCGCGATCAGTTGTAATGCCGTCGCCCAACCCGCCACGTCATCACACAAACGCCCGCTCTCTTCCGATTCCAGCGGGGTCGTCAGGCGGCAATCAAAAAACTGTTTGGCTTCGTGATGGGTAAACGCCAGTTGCTGGCTGCCCAATTCAATCAGCTGTTCACGCACGCGCAGGTTGGCAATGCCGAGCTGCGGCAAATTACGCGACAGCAAAATCAGCGTCACATTTTCCGGCTGGTTACGGAGAAAGAAGCGCATAGCGTCATGAATCGCGGGATTGGTGATGTGATGGTAATCATCAATGATCAGCCAAATCGGTTGCTGCAACGCCGCCAGCTCACTGAACAACTGGGTGAACAGCGCATTCAGATTGATGTACTGCCGTTTCTGCGCAAGTGCTTCGCTGGAGGCGCAGCCGCCCTGTGTGGCCTGCTGCAGGGCGGCAATTAAGTAATCGACGAAGCGTTCAGGTTGATTGTCGCCCTCATCCAGTGAATACCAGCCCAGATTGGCTTTCCCCGCCGCCCATTGTGAGATCAGCGTGGTTTTGCCGTATCCCGCCGGACTGGTCACCAATACCAACCGGTAATTGCCCGCCGCGCCCAATTTTTGCATCAGGCGCTCGCGCGCAACGGTGTTCTCCAGGCGGACAGGTCGGCTAAGTTTGGAGGGTATTAACATCGGTAAACGCTTCTCCCTAAACGTGGCGCATCATTATTTTACGCTTCGTAATTAATAGTCACATACGTTCAGACATTCATTTAACTAATGCAAGCGAACCCATTAAGCAGTCTTAACAAAAGCGACGGTTATCACATTCCTGTCACACTTTAAGATTTCCCTCAGCCTCTCCTCCCCGCTCATCCTCCCCGCTGAATTTGGTGCAGGAGGAGGAGCGCGTAATGGCTGACGCGCAGAATGAAGCACATTCACCTCCGCCCCTACAGGACTGATTATGAAATTTGATTGCACCCGTTTTAAACACGCGCTAACCCGCCAATGGCGACGTTTTGGTCTGCACGATGCGCAAGAGATGACGCCGAATCAATGGTGGCAGGCGCTGAGTGGCGCACTCGCCGACATGTTGGCGGAGATGCCTGCGCCACCATCCGCCACGCCGCTGCGCCACGTTAACTACATCTCGATGGAGTTTTTGATTGGTCGTCTGACCGGTAACAATCTGCTCAACCTTGGCTGGTATGATGAGGTCAACGCGGCGCTGGCCGAGTGGAATATCACGCTAAGCGACGTGGAAGCGTGTGAAACTGATCCAGCGCTGGGCAACGGTGGTTTGGGTCGGCTCGCCGCCTGTTTTCTCGATTCAATGGCGACGGTTGGACAACCCGCTACCGGCTACGGACTCAATTATCAATATGGTCTTTTCCGCCAACACTTCGTTGATGGCGCACAGCAGGAGATGCCAGATAACTGGCAGCGCGATAGCTATCCGTGGTTTAACCACAACGCGGCGCTAACCGTGCCGGTGCATCTCGGCGGCAAAGTCATCACGCAGAATAGCGTTGTGCGCTGGGAACCGGCGGTGCAAATTCTCGGCGAAGCCTGGGATCTGCCGGTGGTGGGTTATCAGAATGGTGTTACTCAACCGCTGCGTCTGTGGCAGGCGAAACATGCGCAGCCGTTTAATCTGCAGCGCTTCAATAACGGGGATTTCCTGCGCGCCGAGCAGCCGGGCATTGAGGCCGAAAAACTCACTAAAGTGCTCTACCCCAACGACCATCACGACAACGGCAAAAAGCTGCGCCTGATGCAGCAATATTTCCAATGCGCCTGTTCACTGGCGGACATTCTGCGCCGTCACCAGCGCGCCGGGCGCAGCATTGCCAGCTTGCCGGATTATGAGGTGATTCAGCTTAACGATACCCATCCCACGCTGGCGATCCCCGAGCTGATGCGTCTGCTGCTGGATGAACACGCGCTAAGCTGGGACGAGGCGTGGCACATCACCCAGCGCACCTTTGCCTATACCAATCACACTTTAATGCCTGAAGCGCTGGAGTGCTGGGATGTGCGCATGGTGCGCGCGCTGCTGCCGCGCCATATGCTGATTATCACCCAACTCAATGCGCAGCTGAAGAAGCAGGTTGAAGCGCACTGGCCGGGCGATGACGCGACCTGGGCGAAACTGGCGCTGGTACACAATAATCAGCTGCGTATGGCCAATCTCTGCGTCACCAGCGGCTTTGCGGTGAACGGTGTGGCAGCGCTGCACTCGCAGCTGGTGGTGAAAGATCTGTTCCCGGAATATCACGCGCTGTGGCCGGAGAAATTCCATAACGTCACCAACGGCATCACGCCGCGCCGCTGGATTAATCAGTGCAATCCGGCGTTGGCGGTGTTGATCACTAAAACTCTCGATCAGCCGTGGCTTACCGATCTCGATCAGCTGAAAGCGTTAGAAACCTACGCCGATCACGCCGCATTCCAGGCGCAGTATCGCGCCATCAAACAGCAGAACAAGGTGGCGCTGACGCAATGGATCGCTGAACGCACCGGCATCAAGGTGAATCCTGAGGCGATGTTTGATGTGCAGATTAAGCGTCTGCACGAGTACAAGCGTCAGCATCTGGCGCTGCTGCACATTATCGCGCTGTGGCAAACGCTGGTGAGCGATCCGCAGGCCAACCTGACGCCGCGCGTGGTGCTGTTTGGTGCCAAGGCCGCGCCGGGATATGTGCTGGCCAAGAACATCATCTACGCGATTAATAAAGTCGCAGCCACCATCAACAACGATCCGCGCATTGGCGATCGCCTGAAAGTGGTGTTTGTGCCTGATTACAACGTTTCGGTTGCCGAACGGCTGATTCCGGCAGCGGATCTGTCCGAGCAGATTTCTACCGCCGGCAAAGAGGCATCCGGCACCGGCAACATGAAGTTGGCGCTGAACGGTGCCTTAACCATCGGCACGCTGGATGGCGCTAATGTGGAGATCGCCGAGCAGGTCGGGTCCGATAATATCTTTATCTTTGGTCACACCGTCGATCAGGTCAGCGCGTTGAAAGCGGAAGGCTACTCGCCTGACGCATGGCGCAAAAAAGATGCGCAGCTGGATCGGGTATTGAAAGCGTTAGAAGACGGCACCTTTAGCGACGGCGACGTCACCGCGTTCGAGCCGCTGCTGCACAGCCTGAGCGCTAAAGGTGGCGATCCTTATCTGGTGCTGGCCGATTTTCGTCACTACCTCAACGCGCAGGCGCAGGCTGAAACCTTGTGGGCCGATCAACACGGCTGGACGCGCGCCGCCATTCTCAATACCGCGCGCTGCGGCATGTTCAGCGCCGACCGCGCCATCCGCGACTATCAGCAACGCATCTGGCAGGCCGCACGATGAACAGCACTATCACACCAACCGCCGAAATCGCCAGCGAATACATCGACGCTCACGGTCAGCTGCAATCGGTCTCTGCCGTTACCCGCCAGCGTTTGCTGGCGGCGATGCATCCCGCGAAACCGCACGCTTCGCCGCTGCCGCCGGTGCTGATCGTGCAGGGAGAACACGCGGAGATTGTGCTGCCTGCGCCCGGCATAGCAGGCAAGTGGCAGCTGATCGCGGAACAGGGCGAAAGCTGGTACGGGCACGGTATCGCCAACCAGCCGATCGTTTTACCCGCGCTGTCTTTGGGTTATCACCAGCTTAGCTTTACCGCGCATCAGCAAGTGTTTCACTGCCGGATTATTGTCGCGCCGGTTCGCTGTTACGAGCCGCCAGCCATCCAGCAAGGGCAATCGTTGTGGGGCGCCTGCATTCAGCTTTATACGCTGCGATCGGCATCCAACTGGGGAATCGGCGACTTCAGCGACTTAAAGCAGATGCTGGTCGAGGTCGCGCAACGCGGCGGTGCATGCATTGGGCTGAACCCGCTGCATGCGCTGTTCCCGGCGACGCCGGAAAGCGCCAGTCCGTACAGCCCGTCGTCGCGGCGCTGGCTCAATATGCTGTATATCGACGTCGCCGCCGTTGAGGATTTTACGCTGAGCGACGATGCGCAGCGCTGGTGGCAAGCCGCCAGCACGCAGCTGGCGTTACAGGCGGCGCGGGATGCTGAGTGGGTCGATTACTCAGCGGTTACCCGATTGAAACTCGAGGCGTTGCGCCTCGCCTGGCAGCAGTTCAGAAAGCGCGGCGCGGACGATGATCTGGTTATCGCCTTTGAACATTTCATGCAGC
Organism: Pantoea trifolii; assembly: GCF_024506435.1. Lineage (NCBI taxonomy): Bacteria > Pseudomonadati > Pseudomonadota > Gammaproteobacteria > Enterobacterales > Erwiniaceae > Pantoea > Pantoea trifolii. Next base: position 642,862 of record NZ_JANIET010000002.1, read on the forward strand.
AAGGCGGTGAAAGTTTGCTGCATCAGGGCGTTTTCGATGCCCTGCACGCCGCGCAGATCGCTGAGGATCCTCAGCGCTACGACTGGACAACCTGGCCTGCGGCATTGCAGTCGCCCGACAGCGCAGCGGTGCGCGCATTCCGCATCGAACACACCTATGAAGTGCGCTTTTATCTGTGGCTGCAATGGCTGGCCGCGCGCCAGCTCGCTGACTGCTGGGCGGTGTGCCAGCAGCAGGCGATGCCGATTGGCTTATATCGCGATTTGGCGGTGGGCGTGGCGCAGGGCGGCGCGGAAACCTGGAGCGATCGCGAGCTTTACTGCTTACAGGCCAGCGTCGGCGCGCCGCCGGACATTCTCGGCCCGCTGGGCCAGAACTGGGGATTGCCGCCGATGGATCCACAAATTATGCAGGCGCGCGCCTACCAGCCGTGGATTGATCTGCTGCGCGCCAACATGCACGACTGCGGCGCATTGCGTATCGATCACGTGATGGCGCTGTTGCGATTGTGGTGGATCCCGCAGGGCGAAAGCGCGGCGGAAGGTGCTTATGTTCATTATCCCATCGACGATCTGCTGGCGATTCTGGCGCTGGAGAGTCAGCGTTATCACTGCATGGTGATTGGCGAGGATTTGGGGACGGTGCCGGAGAAGATTATCGGCAAGCTGCAGCAGGCGGGCGTCTACTCCTACAAAGTGCTCTATTTTGAGCAGACGTCCAAAGTGGCCTTCCGCGCCCCTGCCCGCTGGCCACGTCAGGCGATGGCGGTCGCCACCACCCACGATATGCCAACCCTGCGCGGCTGGTGGCAAAGCGACGATTTACGGCTGGGCAGCGAGTTGAGGCTGTATCCCGATAAGCAGATTCTTGCCGGGCTGAACAAGTCGCGTTTGGCTGCACGACGCGCGCTGTTTAAGAGCCTGCAACGCAGCAATTGCTTGCCCGAACAGGCCGAACCGCAGGTGATGGATCGGGCGTTAAGTGCCGCGATGCAGCGTTATCTGGCGGACAGCAACAGCGCGCTGCTGGGCTTGCAACCCGAAGAGTGGCTGAATATGGCTTCACCGGTGAATATCCCCGGCACCACCAGCCAATATCCCAACTGGCGCCGCAAACTCAGCGCCTCGCTGGAGGAGATGTTTGAAGATCCGCAGATTAATGCGTTGCTGGCGGATATCGATCAACGGAGGCGTAATGCTTAGTCGCTATTGGTTGCCTTGCATGGTTGCAGGCCGGGGTCACTTTCGGTCCGGCAGATAAGCTTAAGTGCGTGTAGTTAAATGGGCACATTGCTCCCGGCACTGGCGTATCTGCTTCGGCATAAGGGCTATCCGCAGCGCTGAGGCTTTTACGTTGGGCCAGGAGACTCACGCATGGATGCGTGAGGCAGTTCGGGGCCGGCTAGGAAGGCCGATCCCCGAACGGTCCGTCGGCACAACGTGAAAGCCGAAGGCACCGCGCTAGCGGCGCGAGGACGGCCCGTGACGAAACAGATACGCTCGTGCCCACACCAATAAAAAAGGTGCGCCGAAGCGCACCAGATGGGACAAATCAGCACTGCCGGGGCGGTTTACCCCTTGCCTTTAACACTGCTGATAAACACGTGTCTGGCGGAGGTGGAACCTAAACGCTCGGCCTCATCCAGCAGCTTCAACGCCTTATCGATATTGCCCTTCTCAACCGCTTCACGGATGTTCTGATTAAAGTAACCTTCGGTATCCGTCATGATCGGTTTAGGTTTTGCATCCGAAACCGGGGCAGCACGATAAGTCGCAGGCGCAACCGGCTGCGTATTACCGACGGTTACCGGCGCAGGACCGGATGATCCAAACAGCGGCCCAACCAGAACTGATGAACCTGAGCTGGTTTTCACTTTGAGTTTCAACGTGCCATCGCGGCTGTGCTGGGCAATTGGGTCGGGAATATCCGGCACCGCATTGCCGGTGCCGCGTGCGTAGGCTTTAGCTGGATCGAGTAAGGTGGTGGTTTCGGTCAAATCCTTCTCGGTAGTGAACACCAGCAGATAGATCTTTTGCTGACCCAGCGCCGGCGTCAGTTTCATTACACCCTCCAGCCGATCCGCCGCCATCACGCCCGACTGCTGATAGGTGAAAAAGCGCGCCGGGAACCAGGCTGCTGGACGCATGTTCTCATCCAGCACCAGCACATTCGGCGCAAATACCTGATTTTGTTTTACTTCACTGCTCAGCGTAATGGTGAGTTCACCGATATTAGCTGGCAAGCTATAGGCCGCCACCGAACCCGTCACGCCCGCGGCGTTCAGGTTGGCATGGTTTTCACTCAGCGCGGTGACCTGCGTGCGGGAGGTATCTACCGGCAACCAGCTCAGCGTTTGCAGGCTGGCGGCGGGGAAAGTGGGTGCGGCAGAGAGATCCTGTGGCACCAGATTGACATCCGCAAGCGCCGGTAAACTTTGACCGGCGAGCAACGCGGCGCTCAGGCAGAGCGCAAAAACCGTTTTTTTCATTCTCATTGTATAACCTCAAAAAACTGTCAGGCGGCGGCGCGAACCAGGCAATGGCGCGCCGCGCCGAAAAGAGAGGGTCTCAGTTAAGCCACAAGCGGGAGCATTACCACCAAATCTCCATCTGCGCCCCGAATGTCACTTCATCGTTGTTGCCACGGCTGTTGGTCAGAATGCCGTTGCCGCTGCTGTCGTTAGAGGCAAAGGAGGTCAAATCCCCTGAGCTGTCTTTGCTGTAGCCCCATTTCTCATCCCACTTGGCGTAGGTCGCGAACAGACGCAGCGCCGGACGCGACCAGATGCTGTCGCCCGCCTGCCACTGTTGTGCCAGCGTCACTTTGTACTGGCCGTTGCGCTCGCTCACCTGCTGCGATTTCACGTTGTCGTAGCCCACTTCAAGCAGCGTGCTCATGATCGGCGTCCATTTGTACATTGGGCGCACGCCCACGGTGTACCACTCGGTACCACGGTTGTTATCCAGATCGGTGTTCTGGTACATGGCGACGTACATCAAATCCCAGCGATCGGCGAGGTTGATTGCACCGTGATCGAGTACGCGATACATGCTGCCGCTGTTGTTGATGTTGGTGCCCTGCGGCAAGCCTTTGCCTTGTGAGGTCAACGCATCGGTGGCGTACTGCAGCACGAACTTGTTGTAGCCCTTCATCATGCTCTGCGTATGTTCGGCGGTGAACATCCAGCCATCTTTGGAGGCGTTATCTTCGAGGCGATAACCGTCACGCGCGTTGGCGCGGCCATAATCAACGCCCAGTTCCAGCACGCCGTTCGGGTTGGTTTCGAGGCCCGCTAAACGCACATCAAACACGTCGTTGGCGGTGCTGGTGGCGTAATCACGAATCTGATCGCTGGAGAAGGTGTAAGAACCGCCGGCTTCCGAGGAGCGCGTGGCGGCAAAAGAGAGTTTGCCGAAGCCGAGATCGACATCTTCCAGACCAGCACCAGGACCGGATATATCCCAGTAGTAGAAGTCGATCATATGTACGTCATGACGCTGGTAGAAACGCTTACCGGCCCAGATGGTGGAACCCGGTAGCGCGTCGATCAGGTTTTTGCCCTTCACGTTGGCTTCACGGAACGCCGGGGAGGTCGCTTCCCAGTCATTCTGCTGGGAAACCGAATAGGCGACGTTGGTATCGAAATAGAAGCTCTTATCGCCCTCTTTCCACACTTCCTGGCCCAGCTTCAGCTCAGCGTAGGTTTCACATTCGTTGCCCAGACGGTATTTACTTTGTGCGCCGGTGGCCTGAAAACATTGCTGTTCCCCGCCGCTGCCGGTCCAGCCGATGCCGGAACGGGCATAGCCGGTAAAATCGACTGCCATCGACGGGGCAGCGAGCGTACCTGCCGCGATAGCAACCGCGATAGGGAGTTTGCGCAGAGTTAACATTTTCTATCTCCTGAGGTCATTGCTTTTATTGTTTTGCAGGGCTAAACACCGGGTTCCTGATGCAGCCTGCGACAGGCGCTGCCATCTTCACGGAAAAGATGGCAACGCTCCGGCGGCAGGCCGATGCCCATCAGGGCGCCCTCTTCTACCAGCACGACGTCCTCCTGGCGATAAACCAGGCTTTGACGAATAGCGGGAATCTGGATATGAATTTGCGTTTCGTGTCCCAGCTGCTCGACCACCGTCACCTCGCCCTCGAGGGTGACGTCAGCGATATCGCTGGAGAGCAGATGCTCGGGACGAATGCCTAACGACATGTTGCTGCCCACCTGCACACCGGCGCTGTCGACCGGTAGCCACACCAGTTGGGTGTTGGGTAGGCGCACCTGCACCTGATCGATGGCGGTGGCGGTGACTTTTACCGGTAAGAAATTCATGCGCGGTGAGCCGATAAAACCGGCGACGAAACGATTGGCGGGATAGTGATACAGCTCGAGTGGCTTGCCGACCTGGGCAACGTGGCCGCCATCCAGCACCACGATCTTGTCCGCTAGCGTCATCGCTTCGGTCTGATCGTGGGTGACGTAAATCATGGTGCGCTTCAAGCGCTTATGCAGACGTGAAATCTCAATACGCATCTGCACACGCAACGCCGCATCGAGGTTGGAAAGCGGCTCATCGAGTAAAAACACGCGCGGTTCCGCCACCAGCGTACGGCCAATCGCTACGCGCTGACGCTGCCCGCCCGACAGCGCTTTCGGACGGCGCTCCAGCAGATGTGCCAGCTGCAGCACTTCCGCTACCTGATTGACGCGCTGCTGGATCTCCGCTTTGCGCGTGCCCGCCAGTTTCAGGCCGAACGACATGTTCTCGGCCACCGAAAGATGGGGATACAGCGCGTAGGACTGAAACACCATGCCGATGCCGCGCTCGGCGGGCGGCACCTCATTCATGCGTTTGTCGCCAATAAACAGATCGCCGCTGGTGATGGTTTCCAGTCCGGCAATCATGCGCAGCAGCGTCGATTTGCCGCAGCCTGAAGGTCCGACAAAAACCACGAACTCTCCTTCGGCGATCTCAAGGCTGATGTTTTTCGACACCTCAGTTTCGCCCCATACCTTGGAGACACTGCGCAACGTAACGCTCGACATGATGCTTTCCTCTCAGCTTGCTATTCCTTGTCCGCAAATCGGCGGACAGACCCCGGCGACCACTATGAGCAAGGAGATAACCGCTGACATCCTCCACCGCAGCGCGTCAGCGTGGGGGAGGAGACGGGAGGAGGAGATCGTGCAGACGCGTCTGATAAAACGCGGCAGGCAACCATTTTTGTGAGCTATGACGCAGAGCAGAGCGACGATTGTGTGCGCCAGTCCGTGATAACCGGGTGGTTTTGCAACACAGATCACATCAGGCGTCAGGCAGGCGTAGAAGCAGGGAGGATGAGAAGCGGCGGCAGATACTCACAATGTGGCAGGTAAAACGATTTCCGTTTCCGCTAACAGGATGGAGTTATGACAATGAAAACCGGTGCACGCATTCTTGCCCTTTCCGCCCTCACGGCCGTGCTGTTTTCAGCTTCTGCCGTTGCAAAGATTGAAGAGGGAAAGCTGGTCATCTGGATCAACGGCGACAAGGGCTACAATGGCCTGGCTGAAGTGGGTAAAAAGTTTGAGCAGGAAACCGGCATCAAAGTGACGGTTGAGCATCCGGACAAAATGGAAGAGAAGTATCCGCAGGTTGCCGCCACCGGCGATGGCCCGGACATCATCTTCTGGGCACACGATCGTTTCGGCGGTTACGCGCAGTCAGGCTTGTTAGCGGAGATTTCGCCGGATGCGCGCTTCCAGGAGAAAATCTTCCCGTTCACCTGGGACGCGGTGCGCTTCAACGGCAAGCTGATCGGTTATCCGATCTCGGTGGAATCCTTATCGCTCATCTACAACAAAGATTTGCTGCCTGAGCCGCCAAAAACCTGGGAAGAGATCGCCGCCATTGATAAGAAAATGCGCGCGCAGGGCAAGAGCGCCATGATGTTTAATCTGCAGGAGCCGTATTTCACCTGGCCGCTGCAAGCGGCGGGCGGCGCTTATGCCTTTAAGCTCAACGATGGCCGCTACGACGTGAAAGATACCGGCGTGGATAACGCGGGCGCCAAAGCGGGCATGAAATTCCTCGTTGATCAGGTGAAGGCCAAAACGCTGAATGCCGATACCGATTACTCCATCGCCGAAGCCGCCTTTAACAAGGGGCAAACCGCCATGACCATCAACGGGCCATGGGCGTGGAGCAACATCGACAAGAGCAAAATCAATTACGGCGTCACGCTGCTGCCAACGCTGAACGGCAAAAACTCCAAAACCTTCGTCGGCGTGCTGAGTGCCGGCATCAATGCCGCCAGCCCGAACAAAGAGCTGGCCAAAGAGTTCCTGGAAAACTACCTGCTGACCGATTCTGGTCTTGATGCGGTCAACAAAGACAAACCGCTCGGCGCGGTGGCGCTGAAGTCGTTCCAGCAGACGCTGGAGAAGGATGAGCGTATCGCCGCCACCATGACCAACGCGCGTAACGGCGACATCATGCCGAACATCCCGCAGATGGCCGCCTTCTGGTACGCGATGCGCACCGCCACGCTGAATGCGCTGAGCGGACGTCAAAGCGTTGATGCGGCGCTGAAAGATGCGCAGGCACGACTCAACAAGTAATCCTCTCTACCAGAGCCGGCGCAATCCGGCTCGTTACTGGCTGTTAAGGAAAACCGCATCATGTCAGGAAAACCGAAAACAGCACGGTTCAGCGCCGTGCTGAAGGCTCTTTTTCTCGGTATCTGCTGTCTGCTGGTCGGCTATCTGCTCGTGCTGATGTATGCAAAAGGTGAATATCTGTTTGCGCTGGTGACGCTGATTATCAGCGCCGTCGGCATCTGGATTTATGCCAATCGTCGCGCCTATGCCTGGCGCTATGTCTATCCCGGCCTCGCGGGGATGGCGCTGTTCGTGCTGTTTCCCCTCGCCTGCACCGTGGCGATTGCCTTTACCAACTACAGCAGCACCAATCAGCTGACGCTGGAACGCGCGCAACAGGTGTTGCTGAGCCGTCAATATCAGGACGGTTCGGCGCTGAACTTCTCATTGATTCCGGCGGGCGATCGCTGGCAGCTGGTACTGACCGAAGCGGCCAACGGGCAAACCTTCGTTTCGCCTGCGTTTGCTTTTGGCGGAGCGCAAAAGCTGAAACTGACCAGCGCCCCGCCACCGCCGGGCGAACGCGCCACGTTGCGCATCGTCACTACTAATCGTCAGGCGCTGAACCAGATTCAGGCCGAACTGCCGGATGGCCGCCAGGTGGTGATGAGTTCGCTGCGCCAGTTCTCCGGCACGCGCCCGTTGTATGTGCTGCAAGCCAACGGCGATCTGAAAAATCAGCAAAGCGGCGCGCTATATCAGGCTAATCGTGAGAGTGGTTTCTATCAGAACAGCAGCGGCGAAGCGCTGAGCCCGGGCTTCACGGTGAATACCGGCTGGAAGAATTTCATTCGCGTGTTTACCGATGAAGGGATTCAAAAGCCGTTTCTGGCGATCTTTGGCTGGACGCTGCTGTTTTCCTTCATAACGGTGATTCTCACCGTGGCGGTCGGCATGGTGCTGGCGTGTCTGGTGCAGTGGGACGCGCTGAAAGGCAAAGCGGTGTATCGCGTGATGCTGATTTTGCCTTACGCCGTGCCCGCCTTTATCTCGATACTGATCTTCAAAGGCTTGTTCAACCAGAGCTTCGGTGAAATCAACGTGATGCTGCAAGCGCTGTTTGGCTTCCAGCCCGCGTGGTTCAGCGATCCAACGCTGGCGCGCACCATGCTGATTATTGTGAATACCTGGCTCGGTTATCCCTACATGATGATTCTCTGCATGGGGCTGCTGAAAGCGATTCCGGACGATCTCTATGAAGCCTCGGCGATGGACGGTGCCGGGCCGCTGCAGAACTTCTTCCTGATTACCCTGCCGCTGCTGTTGAAGCCGCTGATGCCGCTGATGATCGCCAGTTTTGCCTTTAACTTTAATAACTTTGTGCTGGTACAGCTGCTGACCAACGGCGGACCGGATCGAATCGGCACCACCACGCCAGCCGGTTACACCGATTTGCTGGTCAATTACACCTGGCGCATTGCGTTTGAAGGTGGCGGCGGGCAGGACTTTGGTCTGGCGGCGGCGATTGCCACGCTGATCTTCCTGCTGGTGGGCGCGCTGGCGGTGATCAATCTTAAAGCCGTGCGGATGAAATTCGATTAAGGAGGCGTTATGGCTATGGTGCAACCCAAATCGCAAAAGCTGCGTCTGTTGATGACGCATCTGCTGCTGCTGATATTTATTGCGGGAATCCTGTTTCCGCTGCTGATGGTCTTCGCCATCTCACTGCGCGCCGGTAACTTCGCCACCGGCTCGCTGATCCCGGAGCAGATTTCCTGGGAACACTGGCAGCTGGCGTTAGGTTTCAGCGTGGAGCACGCCGATGGCCGCGTGACGCCGCCGCCCTTCCCGGTGCTGCTCTGGCTGTGGAACTCGGTGAAAATCGCCGCCATCAGCGCGATTGGCATTGTGGCGCTTTCCACTACCTGCGCATATGCCTTTGCACGTATGCGTTTTGCCGGGCGCGCCACGCTGTTAAAAGGCATGCTGATTTTCCAGATGTTCCCGGCCGTGCTGTCGCTGGTGGCACTGTATGCGCTGTTTGATCGTCTGGGACAATATCTGCCGTTTATCGGCCTGAATACGCATGGCGGTGTGATCTTTGCTTATCTCGGCGGCATTGCCCTGCACGTCTGGACTATTAAAGGCTATTTCGAAACCATCGACGGTTCACTGGAAGAGGCCGCCGCACTGGATGGTGCTACGCCGTGGCAGGCGTTCCGGCTGGTGCTGCTGCCGCTCTCGGTGCCGATTCTGGCGGTGGTATTTATTCTGGCGTTTATCGCTGCGGTTACTGAAGTGCCGGTCGCGTCGCTGCTTTTGCGCGATGTAAATAGCTACACGCTGGCGGTCGGCATGCAGCAATATTTGAACCCGCAAAACTATCTGTGGGGCGACTTTGCCGCGGCGGCGGTGCTCTCTGCGATTCCAATTACGCTGGTGTTCCTGCTGGCACAGCGTTGGCTGGTCAGCGGCTTGACGGCAGGCGGCGTGAAAGGGTAACCCGTTTATTATCCTCCTTCCTCAATGTTCACTGCAGTTGAGGGTTTTGGCGGCCTTCGGGCCGCTTTTTTTATGGGGTGAGCGTTAATTAGCACGCTGTTCATCCATTATTTTTAAATACAGATCGTAATTTTCCTGATCAAAGCAGACTAAATTGACTTGCTCGATATTTGGGTTATCACGTAAACATTGGTTAATCACACCCAATGCGATTTCAGCCGCCAGCACTTTCGGAAATCTGTATATGCCGGTGCTGATATTGGGAAACGAAACGGTATGAATGCCATATTTTTCGACCAGTTTAAAACAGCTCAGGTAGGCATTTTTCAACAGCGTTTCTTCGTCATGTCTTCCGTCATGCCAATGTGGGCCAACGGTGTGAATGACGTATTTTGCTGGCAAATTACCCGCCGTGGTGATCACTGCATCTCCGACTTTACAGCCACCTTGTCGATTCCTGATTTTCTGACACTCAGCCAAAATTGCTGGCCCACCCGCACGATGGATGGCGCCATCAACTCCGCCGCCGCCCAGCAAGGATGTGTTGGCGGCGTTAACAATGGCATCAGCTGGAACTTTGGTTATATCTTCTTTGAGCAAGGCGATTTTGTTCATGTTACTTATAATCCTCAGCGTCAGCAGTCTTAGCCAGAAGTTAAGCAATCATCCTCTCATTCCATCCGTCCTTAAACACAATATTGCCGTCCACGTATTTCCATGTGATCGTTTCATATCGTAGCTCAATATTTTCCAGATGCGTGCTGGTCTGGCCGTTTGGCAACAGGGCCGGAGAGATGCTGGAGATTTTGACGTTTTCCAACAGAATATTGAAATACTCAACCTCAATGCCCGCTTCGTTAATTCGGTACATCTTGATGGTCGCTGATTTCAGCGTACGGGCCTGGCACAATGCACGAAACAGTACCGGTGTTGTTCTATCAAACTCCTTTTGAACGGATATCGGTGCATGAATCCTCGTGGCTGTCAGCCTTCCTGTGTGCGGATCCACCGGGATTGTGATGTTATGCATCACCGTGTTCAGTTCAATCGAACCGAGGCGGGTCGGCATCATGCACGAACCCACAATCGGAGAACCACTTTCATCTTCTAACCAGATATGTGCTGGAGTTGACATATTTAATCCTTTAAATTAACGAAACTTATAAATAAAAAATGTCAGAGCGCATAGATAAAATATTCCCACGCTCAACATTCCACTATCTGGGTAATAAATTACCTTTAACACTCCAAATATTAAAGTAGTAATAATCGGGCCATAGATACATAACAAAAACTTTCCTTCAGTTATTAACCACTGTTTTAAAAATCTCTTCATACCTTGCCCATTAATTTCATTAAAACTTCAGCGATCTCATAATCTGATAGCCATTCGTTTTTAAGTGCGCCTGCACGCATTATTGAATTTTCAACAAGGAAATACATCATTTCAAGCTCACGAACATATAATGCATGATAATAATGCGGATGCATTAACTGCAGGCGCTTCGCGCTGTCTGCTGCATTCTGAACTACACCATATATTCCCAAGCCTCCAGCCGCAACCCCAACGACTCGTCCAATATTTCTTCCAATAGGTAATGTAATATTAAGTCCAGCTACAACTGCAAGAGTCGCACCCAGACTAAATGAAGATGAAGTGAGTGTACTTGCAGCGATATGAATGTTGGCCCGCATTAGATGCATTTTTATTACTTCAATCTGCCGGAAATTTCTGTTTTGCAATTGATAATCTAAGTATATTTTTAGCAACGAAAAAACAATATTTCGCTCTTTAACTAACTGCGCTACCCCCATCAGGAATCGATTATCTTCGATCGCCTGTTTTTTACAGACATCATAATATTCATCAGTAAAACACGATGCATAAAATGAAAGCCTGGTCGCGCCTTTATTGATCTTACTAACCTGATCGGAAACTGCATCAATAACGCCGGAAACGGCGTTATCGAGCTTTTCTGCCAGAATCCTTTGCGCCTGAAGCTGCTTTATGACCGCATCACTGTGGTACATATATATCCCTGTAGTTAATTCCGTTAACCATGAAAACTATAGGGTAATGATATTACTCCGTGAAGATAAATTTTGACCAGATGTGATCCTTATTCATAAAAATAAGGATGTGTAAATTCGCACTTAATTGTGTGTTTTACTCGTTTCAGTAAAGAAAATACTTAGAGGCGTTAGCGTGTGAAATATCTACTATTTAATACGTAGTTGCGTACAGATATATATCATTTGTCTTAAGCTTATTAATGCGATACGGTCGCCATAAATGGTGACCGTCCGGGTTAATTCATTACTAATCCGCCATCGACATATAACGTTTGCCCGGTGACAAATTCGCTCCAGTCGGAGGCGAGGAACAGCACCGGGCCGGTGACATCTTCCGGGCGCGCAATGCGCCGCAGCGGCGTTTGCGCGGTGAGGAAATCGCGCACCTCTTCGCGTGTAGACTGGCTGGCATCGGTGGGATACACCAAACCAGGCGCGACGCAGTTAACACTAATCCCCAGCGGGCCAAGCTCCGTCGCAAGCGTGCGGCTAAAGCCGGTCAATGCGGCTTTAGCGGTGATGTAATCGTGATACGGCACCGAAGGACGCGCTACCAAATCGCTGGTCAGATTGACGATACTGCCGCGCACGCGCGCACGCATTAAAGGCAGCGCCGCCTGGCAGACGTTATACGCGGCTTTTACCGCGCCATCGAACTGCGACTGATAGCCCGACCATGGCGTTTCCCAAAAGCGTGAACGATTTTCGGTGTCGAAAACGTATGGTGCGAAAGCATTGTTGATCACCGCATCGAGGCGGCCGGTGGCGTTGACGATCTGCTCCATCATCGCGTTGACCTGCTGCACACAGGTGACATCTGCGGCAATCGCCAATGCGTCGCCGCCTAATGCGCGGCACTCTGCAACTACGCCCGCTGCAGCAGCTTCATTGCGCAAATAGTTCACCACCACGAATGCGCCTTCAGCGGCGAAGGCTTTAGCGATTGCCGCACCAATGCCGCGACTTGCACCGGTTACCAGAACGGTTTGGTTGGAGAATTTCATTGTTAATCCTTTGGATTAAGGTACGTTTCAACCAGGTGCGCATTAATGCGCACCCTACAAAACCGGTGCGTCGTAGGGTCGCCATTCATGGCGACCGCGTCAGTCCGCATAAGGCGCAAACCCTTCTGCCGCCGCTTCTGCGCCCTGCTCGATCTCCGTGATGGTCACCAGATCGAGCAAACTAAAACGCCCGTCGTGATGCCAGCCCGCTTCCGGCGAGGTCATGTTGCCGAACGCGGCGATGCGGGTAACACCCACTTGCCCAAGAAGAGCGGAGATGCGGAACAACTCATTCGGCGCGGCCGCCACGCCTGCGGTTTGCAGAAAATGCCGCTGCTGCGCCACCAAATCGACCACTTCCTCCAGCGCATCCACGGACACCACTTTCAAGGTGCGGCCCAGCGCAGCAGGCGATAAAGGTTCTGCAAGATCAACACTCACCACCGCCCAACTGTCTGCCGCCTCGCCATAAAGCGTACGATCTCCGCCCAGCGCACGGATCTCCTCGCCATTACGCCACGCGGCAATGCTGTTCGTCTCATCATTAGCCAGCGGACGGCGCGGATGTTTGTGCGCCAGCACGGCGAGTTCATGGGCGATATAGCTGGCGAACTCATCCGGCGACACCTTGCCGCCGCGCTCGACAAACAGCATCTGCGGCGAGTAGCAACCCGCCTGGTCGTAACGCATCACGTCATAGGCCACACGGCGCGCCAGCTCCGCGCCCTGCCGAGTATTTAACGCCGAACGCGCCACCATTCCGAAACTGATTTTGTGTCCGTGCGGCAGAAAGCGCGTGGTAACCGGCAAACGTTGTTGGATCGCCGCCAGCGTTGGGTTGCTGCCATAAGCCACCAGTGTATCGGGCTGGCGCAGCCAGGTTGGCTCGGTTTGCGCATCGCCGCCTTTCCACCACACCACCGCGATGCACTCGCCGAGTTTTGGATCGATTTCCGCCAGCAACTGCGTGAACCAGCTTGCCATCAGCGGCTCATTGCCCGGCAGTTTGCCGATGGTGCCCGCCTTGACCAGCAGGCCGCAAATCAAACTCCACAGCGGCAAACCCGGCACGTTGCCCGCCCAGATATGCATCAACAATTGCGGGCCAAACGCGCGTGCAAAGCCGCCTTTGGGGCGTGGCTGGAAATCGTCGAGCATCTGCGGATCGGTGAAACCCTCCGCCAGAAAGCGCTTCAGCTGCGGCTGACGAAAGGTTTTCAGGTAGCCGGTGAGGCCAAGCCGCACCATGTCGGCATCGTAACCGGTGACGATGGGCAGCAGCTTTTCGGCTTTGATACGCAGTGGATGATGGCGATCGAGCAGTCGCGCCACCGCTTCATCAATGATGGCGATGATCTGCGCAACGCTCAGCTGGTGGAGATAAGCGCGGGCGTTGCTGCGGATGCGCGCTGCGAGCGCCGTGATCTGCGCGTCATCAAGTTGCGGAACGCTAACCTCGAGGCTTGCGCCACGATGATTGAAACTCAGCGTATGCCACTGCACTTCGTCGGCGGAAAGGCCCGGCAGATGTCCGGCAACTTCCTTCACAACTGTGCCTGCGCGCTGGCGAGAAACGCTGCCATGGTCAGCGAACAGCCTTTGGCATCAGCGCCGGTCGCGCGTCCCAGCAGATGGAATCCGCCGGGCACGATCACGCCCGCATCTTCGGTTAACAAGGCGGAAACCGAGTTGAAATGTGCCAGATCGTGATGCACTAGCACGCCAATCTCGCCGTCCGGCACATCATCACCGGTAAGCGGATTGACCACGCGCGTGCGGATCCAGTGCGGCCCGGATTTCACCGGCGGGCAGCGTTCATTGCCCGCATCGTAAAACTGCGTGCTGATTTCCGTCATACCGTACATGTTGATGCAGTGGGAACGCGGAATGCCGAAGGCGTGAGAGAGCGAAGCGTAGAAATCCTCTTCGCCAATCTCGCGCGACTGGCCTTTGAAACCGCCGGTATCGAGAATGCGACTGCCGGCAGGCAGCGCGAAGCGGCGTTGCTGGCGCTGCATTTCATCCAGCAGAGGCACGAAGCTGTAGCTGGCGCCCAGCAGCGCGTAAGGTTCGCCGCTTGCTTCGGCCTGCTCCAGTGCACTGAACAGACGATCTGTTTCGAGGCCATGCTCGCCCACCATTACTTCACTGTCTGGCGTGCCACACTCCTTCATTGCCAGGTCAAGGTAAGTCGCCAGCGAGGAGTTCGGCATCGCCGCGGTATCCGGGAACAAAATGCCCATGCGCATGCGTTCGCGGCCCGCCATAAAGCGACGGCGGAAGTTAAGCAGCATCGATTTTTTCCACACCTCCAGCGTCGGATGGTAGCTGCGCCCTTTTACCGTGCCGGTGGTGCCGCTGGTCATGAAGATCTCGGCAATCTGGTCAGTGGGACGGCAGCTGAGCGTCAGATCTTTGAAGGCGTTAATTGGGATAGCGGGAATGTTGCGCCAGCTTTTCACCGTCAGCGGCGTGCGTCCGCGCTGGATGGCGAAGCGGCGATAAGGTGGGTTGTGTGCGAACTGATAAGCGAAGATTTCGAGGGCCAGCTGATTGAAATCGTCGTCTGAAGCCTCTTCATGCTGCAGGAATGTCAGCAAAGCCTGGATGATGTGTGTTTCGTTCATGTGTCGCCACCTTTGCGATTGCGCAGAGACTCTCAGGCAACGCCTGAAGAGCGCGAACTGTCCGCTACAAAGCACAAAGAGGGAATCAGGGCGCAATATAGCCCTGCGGTTCCGCATCCCTACGCCGGTATTAGCCGGATCAGGTTCGGAGGGTCACTACGTTGCCAGCGCATACACGCCAGCCGGTAGAATCTCAGCCCCTTAACAGAGCACCCCTTGGAACAAGCCGCAGTCTAGGATGGCGCGCGATGATGTGTCAACCTTGTTAAATTCTGGCCTGTCCGGCATTCATCACGCCATGTCTTATACTTTGGGCATCAGTATTTGTGGAGGTGAAGTATGGCTGGCGGTTGGTCAGAAGACGGTGCAGTGCACAAACAAATTGATGCCACGGTTGATGACGCGGTGGCCCGCGCGCGCGAGAATCTCGGCCACGGTGAAAGCGCCGAGTTTTGCGACGAGTGCGGCGAACCGATCCCGGAAGCGCGTCGCGCAGCATTGGCTGGCGTGCGTTACTGCGTAAATTGCCAGAGCAAGATCGATAAAAAACAGGCGGCGACCAGCGGTTATAACCGCCGCGGAAGCAAGGATAGTCAGTTGCGGTAGTTTTTTAAATTTATGCTGATAAGATAGCCGCACAACTCAACCCTGTACGCAGCGATTCAGTTCGCTGGCCGTTAGGGTGAAAAAACCGGTTCAGGCCGGTTTTTTCGTATATTAAGGAAGGATAAACCCCATGATTACAGCTGAATATTAATCAGGGTTTTGTACCATCGGCCAAATGAAATAATTTAACGCGCAAAGCAGCCAAATCGCTCATCAAGTAACGGATAATTTTTCGCGTCAGGAAGTTCGAAGTGCCACCATTCCGTTGGCATGGCGACAAAGCCGCCGCCAAACATAATCGCGTTCAGCAGCAGGCGATTACGTTGCGCTTCGGCGGGGACATTCGGATGATACGGATGTGATTCTGCTTCCATCGCATCAAAGGCGGTGCCCATATCCAGCGGCTGGCCTTGTGCATCAAGTAACGTCAGGTCAATTGCGACGCCGCGACTGTGATTCGAACCCTGCGCGGGCGGCACCACATAATCTTTATCCGGACAGGCATCCCACAAGTGCCACTGCGCTTGCTGCGGCCGATAGGCATCGAATACCAACAAACTGAATCCCGCCAGCCGGGCGATCTCAATGCTTTTTGCCAGTGCGTCGGCGGCTGCCGGATGCAGCAGCGCTTTGGCCTCCTGGTAAATGGCATAGCCCGCGATGTTATCCGCCGTGGCATATTTCAGATCGAAACGTAAAGCGGGAAAGGTTACGGCTAAATCAATCAGTTCAACGTCCTGCGTCATAATACATCCTGCTCATTACTGGTCCGGCAATGATAATAACTGACGCGGTAAATTTGTCAGCCGCTCTGCACCAGCGGGCGTAACGCGCACCGTTTCGCTGAACGCCAAACCTTGCGCCGAAATATACATGTGGAACACCATATTCTCTTCCAGCAGCCACTGCGCGTTAGGGTAGAAACTGCAGGAAAAATCACTGGGTCGTGGCGTGCGTGTATAAAGCCCCAGCGCATAACCGGTGATATTGGGATAATCCGCGCGCAATCCTCTACTCAAAACCGCATCGCGCACGATGGCATCCACGTCGTGCGCCGTCATGCCCGGTTTCATGGCGGTAAATTGCTGATCCTGAATCGCGATCAGCTGTGCTGCCACTTCGGCACGCTGCGCCGAAATCTCTCCGACGATATAAGGCCGCATCAGGCGCGCGCTGTAATGTTTCACTTTTGGTATCAGCTCGACATGCAGCACATCGCCTTTTTCCAGCCGCTGCTCGTGGCCACTAGCATGCAGAAAACCATTATCACCGCTGGCGATCACTATCGGTCCGGTTTCGCCGGTATCCGCGCCAAGCTGTAAAAACTGTCCGGCGGCCAGCGCGGCGACATCGCGCACGCGCCAGCCGCCCTCCACTTCCGCGCCAATCGCCATCATTGTGGCATCCGCGATGGCAGCAGCCTGACGCAACGCGGCGATTTCCGCCGGGAATTTGACGCTACGCAGCCGGTCGCTCAAGCCGGTTAAATCATGCCACGTCACGTCTGGTAGATAGCGCGAAAGCTGCTGCCAGCTGTGTACCGTCATGCCGTAAGAGTAAAAGTCCGCGCCGATGCGCGCCTGTTGATATCCGCGACGGATCAGGCTTTGCGCCACCGTGTGCCAGGCATCCTGATCATCGCGATAGCTTTCCACGTCCAGCGTCGGCGATTGCGTGCGGCATGGCGCCTCATCCAGTTGGCGCAGCACCATCCAGGGTTCGCCGTTGAGCGGCACCAGACAGGCGCGATACAAGGTTTCGGAGACGGTAAAGCCGGTGAGCCACGCCAGCAGCTCACCGTGATCCACCAGCATGATATCGACCGTGTTCTGCTGCATGGCGGCGCGCAGACGCATCAGCGCTTCGGCGTGCATTACGCGGCCTCAACCGGCTGGCAAATCTCCAGAATGGCCAGCAAATAGATGCGCACCATATCGAGGAATTCACTGATTTCAACCCGTTCATCCGGCATGGTGTTGTATTTGCCGCCCGGCCCACAGACGATCCCTTCCATGCCCGCATGCTGATAGAGATGCGCCGCGTCAGTGCCAAAGAATGCCGGAGGCGTGATCACGCCGGTCGGCTGCTCGGTTCCGCGCACGGTTTTCCAGCCGCGATTCACCGCTTTAACGATGGCCGATTCCGGTGACACTTCGAACGGCAACATGGTGGGTTTATCGCGGATGCCATCATCGTAAAGCTCAGCTTTCAGGCCCGGATGGCGCTGGCACAAGGTGTTCAGCAATGCCTGCAGATCGGCGAGCACGCCTTCCACCGTTTGCCCCGGCGCGAAGCGTGCCGAGCCTTTTAAGCGCACAAAGTCAGCCACCTGCGGCGGTCGCCACTCTTCCAGATCGCGGCCTAACGCGCCATGCACGGTGCCGATATGACCACGGTTAATCTTGCGATGTTCAGCGGTTTTGGCACCGCTAAAGGTCATGCCGTTAATCTGTGGAATCAGCTCGACGGCGGCGCTGATCGCATCCACCGCCTCTTCACGTTTTGACAAATGGCGCGTATCGCCGGTGAGCTCGATGGTAAACATCAGCGAACCGGCGTGCATGGTGAGCGCTTGCAGGTCGGTGGGTTCGGCGTTGATGAAGTAGTCGGCGCGCACACCTTGCTCAATCGCCGCCAGCGTGCCAATGCCGCCCTGCAACTCGCCCACCACGTAGGTCAGAATCACATCGCCTTTCAGCTTCACACCGGCATCAATCAGGGTTTTCAAGGCGCAAAAGTAGGCGGCATCCCCCGCTTTCATGTTCGACACGCCGATACCGTAGATGAACTGCTCGTCAATTTTTCCTTCCCAGGGATCGACGGTCCAGCCTTCGGTGACCGGATTGGTATCCAGATGTCCGTTAAACAGCAGGCTTTTGCCGCCGCCGCTGCCTGCTAGTCGTCCAATTGCGTTCAGTCGATCGCCAGGCACGTTTTGCAGTTCGGTTTCCAGGCCCAGCTGCGCCATCTGCGCGGCCATGTATTTCGCCAGTTCACGCTCACCATCGGTGGCGCTGTAGCTTTTGTGCTGCACCATTTTTGCCAGGAAAGAGAGGCAAAAGTCGCGATCGATATGATGAATTAACTGTTCAGGATTCATGTGTTTCTCGTCATGCAACGGACTTGGATAAGTCGGGAATATGCACCGCATCAAGCAATGCACGGGTATAAGGATGCTGCGCCAGCGCCGTCATGTTGTCGCCGGGCAGCACTTCCACCACGTCACCGCGATACATCACCGCCACGCGATGGGCGATCTGGCGAATCAGGTTCAGATCGTGGGTAATAAACAGATAGGCGGTGCCGTAGCGGCGGCGCAGCTCCAGCAGCAGCTCGATGATGGTGGCCTGCACCGAGACGTCGAGCGCGGCGGTGATCTCGTCGCAAATCACCAGATCCGGCGGATTAGCAAAGGCGCGGGCAATGGCGACGCGCTGCTTCTGACCGCCCGACAGCGCATGCGGATAACGCTGCGCAAACTCCGCCGGCAAACGCACTTCCTGCAGCAGGCGCGCCACCGCCTGCGCTTCGGTTTCGCCCGGCGGCAAACCGTACAAGCGCAGCGGTCGCGCGATGATCTCGCCGATGGTCATACGCGGATTCAACGAAGCATCGGGATGCTGAAAAATCATCTGCACGCGGCGGCGATACTCTTTATCCATCTGCGCACGGCCATGCAGCGCGTAGCCGCAAAAATCCAGCTCGCCACTGAACGGCACCAGTCCAGTGATAGCTTTACCCAGCGAGGATTTACCGGAACCCGATTCGCCGACCACGCCGAGAATTTCTCCCTGATGCACAGTGAGCGAAACCGCATTGGCGGCGCGCGTGGTATTGGCTTCGCGCTTCAGCAGGCGGTCGAGCAAACCTTGTTTGCCATAGTCGATGGTCAACTGCTTCAAACCGAGTAACGGTTGATTGCCCGGCGCGTCCTGCACCAGCCGATGTTGCGGATTAGGCACCGCCTCAATCAGCTTGCGCGTGTAGGCATTTTGCGGCGCGTTAAACATGCTACGCGTGTCGGCCTGTTCGACAATGCGCCCTTGTTCCAGCACACAGACGCGATTGGCGACTTTGGCGACTAACGCCAGATCGTGCGAGATATACAACGACGCGACGCCGGTCTCTTCGCGCAATCGCTCGTAGAGATCGAGGATTTGCGCCGAGCTGATTACATCCAGCGCGGTGGTTGGCTCATCAAAAATCATGCAGTCCGGCTGGCAGGCAAACGCGGTGGCGATCAGGATGCGCTGCTTCTCGCCCCCCGAAACCTGATGCGGATAGCGGCGCATCATGCGCGCCGGATTTTTGAGTTCAACGTCGTGCAGCAGCGATTCGCCCAGCTCCTGCGCTTCGCGCGCGGACAAACCGCGATGGCGGCGTAGTACTTCGGTGACCTGCTCACCCAACGTCAGCGTGGGATTGAGCGAGGCGCTGGGATCCTGAAAAATCATCCCGAGTTTGGCCCCGCGCAGTGCCGTCAGTTTGGCCGCTGGCAAGGTCAGCAGGCTGTCGCCGTTCAGGCGGATATCGCCTTGCAGCTCACGCGCGTTACCCGCCAGCCAGCGCATAATCGCCCAGCCGAGCGTGGTTTTACCGGAGCCTGATTCGCCCACCAGCCCGAGTACTTCGCCGGGCATCACTTGCAGGTTGATGTCGCGTAATACCGGCAGCGCATGTCCTTTGGCTAACGCGTAATCGAGGCTGTAATTTTCCACCGACAGCACCGGTGCAAGCTTGTCACTCATCAGTGGCTCCTTGGGTTGAGCACATCACGCAGCCCGTCACCCAGTAAATTAAAACCAATGGCGACCAGCGCGATGGCGAGGCCCGGAATCATCATCATCCACGGCGCATTGAAGAAGTAAGCGCGCGCTTCTGAGACCATCAATCCCCACTCCGGCTCTGGCGGCTGTGCGCCTAAACCCAGGAAACTCAGGGTGGCAAACAGCATGATGGCGAAGGCAACGCGAATGGTGGCTTCAACGATGATCGGCGCCAGAATATTCGGCAGCATTTCGCGCAGGATGATGTAGTGCCCGGCTTCGCCGCGCGCGATGGCAGCGTTGATGTAATCCTGCTGACGGGCGGCTAACGCCACGCTGCGCGAGATGCGCACCATGCCCGGCACAAAGGCGATGGTGATCGCCAGCACCGCGTTCATGCTGCTCTGCCCGAGCGTGCTGACAATCAGCAACGCAAACAGCAGGCTGGGAATCGCCATCATCGCATCCATGGTGCGCATCATGAACTCATCAAATTTGCCGCCCAGATAGGCGCTGGCAGTGCCGAGCACCGAACCGATCACCATCGCCAGCGCGGTAGCCAGCAGCGACAGTAAAATGGTTGAGCGCGCACCCACCATCACGCGGCTGAAGATGTCGCGGCCCATTTGATCGGTACCAAACCAGTGTTCCGCGCTGGGCGGCTTGTATCGCATCAGGATGGAAATCGATTCAGGATCAAAAGGCGCAACGTGCGCGCCGCCTACCACCATCAGCAGCGCCAGCAAGATAATCAGCACGCCAGCGGCGCCCTGCGGTGAACGCAGCAAACGTTTCAAAATATCAGGCATAGGAGATCCGCTTATCGAGAGTGACGTAGGCCAAATCAGCCAGGAAGTTCACCACTGAATAGGTTGCGGCGAGGATCATCACGCCAGCCTGAATAGTGGGCAGATCGCGCGCCTGCACGGCGACAATCAGTTCGCGGCCAATGCCGGGAATGGCGAAAATCTCCTCCACCACCACAATGCCGCCCAGCAGATAACCAACATCCAGCGCCACAATGGTGATGGTCGGCAACAAGCCGTTTCGCAGCGCATGTCGCCAGAGAATGCGACGACGCGATAAACCTTTCAGCCACGCGGCGCGGATGTAATCGGTATGCAGCACATCGACCATTTCTGAGCGCACCATGCGCGAGACGTGCGCCACCAGAATCAGCGCCACGGTGACCGACGGCAGAATCAGGTGCTGAATGCCGCTGACGAAGTTCTCACTGAGCGGCACATAGCCGGTGGCGGGCAAAATCTGCCAGACATCGGCAAACAGCAGCAAGACCAGCGTGGCGGTGACGAATTCCGGGAACGAGATGCCGATATAGGAGATAACGCTCACCAGCACATCGGCGGTTTTGCCGCGACGCACCGCCGCCCAGATACCGAGGGGAATGGCGATAATCAGCATCAGAATTAAGGCGCACACCGCCAATAGCAGCGAACGCGATAACGCCGTTAGCAGTGTAGGTGCCACTTCGAGGCCATTGCGCATTGATACGCCAAAGTTGCCTTGCAGTGCCTGCGTCAGCCAATGCCAGTATTGCAACCACGCCGGGGCATCCAGCCCCAGACGTTCACGCACCGCCGCCAATGCTTCCGGCGTGGCGTTTTGTCCCAGCAAGGTGACAGCCGCATCGGCCGGTAACAGTTGAGTGATGCCAAAGACCAGCAGCGACACCACTAACAAGGTGTAAACCATCAGCAGAAGGCGTTTGAGCAGATAACTTGCTGTCACGTTCGCTCCTTACACTGCGCGCTTCGGCGCTTTGTCGGTCAACCAGATATGGTCAAGACGGAACACCGCACCACGCGGATGCAGGTGATATCCGCCGACATAATCGCGGCTGGCAGCAAGCAGATCGAAGAAGGTTGGGATCACCGACGGCACTTCGTCATGCATCAGTTGCTGCGCTTTGCCATACAGCGTGGCGCGCTGGGCTTCATCGCGGGTTTCACGCGCTGCACCGACCGCTTTATCAAACTCCGCGTTGTTCCAGCGCGTTTCATTCCAGGATGCGGTTGAGGTGTAGAGCAGAGAAAACACTGCGTCTGGCGTCGGCTGCATGTTGTAGAAGCCGACGTAGAAATTGCCTTTCTTCCACACCTGATCGAGATAGGTGCTGTGCGCCATGGTCTGCACGTTGATGCGGAAACCGCCCTGTTTCGCCATCTCGCGCAGCGCGATGCCTAGCTGGGTGCGGGTGGCCGGTTTGTCGGAGGCGATAAGCGTTAAATCCAGACCGTTGGGATAACCGGCATCCGCCAGCAGCGCCTTGGCTTTGCTGTAATCCACCGCTTTTTTCGCCAGGTTGGCGAAGAATGGATACGCGCCGTTGATCGGCGTGTCATTGCCCGGTGAACCCAGGCCATCCGCCACGAAATCCACTGACGCCTGACGATCAACACACAGCGCCAGCGCCTGACGCACTCGCACATCGTTGAAAGGTTTTTGATCGCAGCCCATGTTCACATTAAGGAACTGGCCGGAGGCCACGCGCAGCGGCAGCACACCGGAAGATTTGGACAGGCGCGCGAACTCGCTCGACTGCGCGCTCAGCATCAAATCGGTGTCACCGGCGATCAGCGCAGAACTTTCCGCGATGCCATCGGGATAAACCACCACTTCCACGCCATCCAGATAAGGACGCGCCGGATCGTAGTAATGCGGATTGCGCTTCACCACAATTTTGCGTTCTGGATCATAGGACACCAGTTGGAAAGGCCCGGCGCCGAACGAGGCTTTACTCAACTTGTCAAACTGGCCTTGCGCGATGCTGGCCGGGATAATTTTTGCGTCCGGATAAGCCAGCATCACCGGCAAATCGGCGTAAGGCGCATCGGTTTCAATCAATACCGTATTGGTGTCTGGCGTGCTGACGGCTTTAATCGGCCCAATGTTATGCAGCGCCGGTGAGGCATTTTTTGGATCGAGCAGCGCCTGCAGGCTGGCGACCACATCCGCTGAGGTTAACGCGGAACCGTCGCTGAACTTCAGGTTCGGGCGCAGGGTAAATGTCCACTGCTTGAGATCGGCGCTCGCCTGCCAGGATTGCGCCAAATCGGCTTCGGCTTTCATCTCCTGCGTCAGACGCGTTAAGCCGCTGTACAGCAGTTCCGCCACCAGATATTCCGGGTTGACGCGAACCTGATGCGGATTGAGCACGCTGACGGCCTGGTCAACGCTGATGCGCAGCACGCCGCCTTTACGCGCGGTGCCGCCCGGCGTAGCGCTCATCACCTGCGCGGCATGGGCCGAGAACGACCAGGGCAGCATCGCTGCGCCCGTCAGAGCGGTAGAACTGGCGATAAACTGTCTGCGGTTTAACCCTTTCATTGCGCACATCTTCTCTTCCTCGTTAAATAGTTAATTACCCTGGGTTGGCTGAAAATCATCGGCGAGATACGCCAGAATGGACTGCGAAAGTGCGATCAAATCTGCCAGCGTGGTGTACTCATCGGCGGCATGAATGCGATTGTCGGGACGGGCGAGGCCGCCGAGTAAAATCTCCTGAATCCCGGCTTGCTGGACCCAGCCCATATCGGAACTGGTGGACGATCCCCAGGGTTTGAACTCGCTGGGTTGGAAACCAAATCCCTGGCTCAGCGCCGCCTGCCAGCGCGGCCAGTGCGTGCCGTCAGGATTAGCGACTGGCGCCAGATGACCAATCATTTGCAGCATGACGTCGAGCGCGGGGCTGTCGCGCATCGCGTTTTCCACGCAGTGCGTCAGCTCTTGCCACACCGCGTCAAAGCGCTCCTCCGGCGCGTAACGGCGATTAATCAGCAGCTCAAAACGTTCCGGGATGGTCGAGCCTTTGCTGCCGCCCTGCGCGGCAGCCAGCGTTAACAGTGACGTCAGCGGTTTGCCCTGATAATGCGGCGGAGAAGGCATCGCCGAGGTGCGTTGTTCCACCTCGAGCTTCAGCTGGTAAAGCGCGTTCATCAGCGGCAGCGCCGTTTCGATAGCATTGATGCCGTTAACCGGATCGCCGGAGTGCGCCGAACGTCCGGTGATAATCACTTTGAGATCGATGCTGCCAAAGCAGCCGGCCCAGATGCGCGGCACCGCCCCGCCGTTGAAGCTGAGCAGATGACCGGAGAAAAGCTGTTGTTCCGCCAGGTAGCGGATACCCGGATACAAGCCGCCCTCTTCATCGCTACACAGTAGAAACACCGGGTTAAATCGCAGCGGAATCGCCGCCGCCTGCGCCGCGCGTACCGCCGCCATCGCCGCAACAATGGTGCCTTTCATGTCTGCCGCGCCGCGCCCAAACAGCTTGCCTTCCGCTGCAGTCAGCGTCAGCGCCGGAAAACGCCAGCCATCACCGGCGGGCACGGTATCGGTATGGAAATAGAGATTGCAGTTTTCAGCCGCACCGGCATCAAGGGATGCCAGCAGATTAACGCGTTCACCGTACGCGCTGCCGTCCGGGGCCTGCCACAAATGTTCCGGCACCGAGACGCGCGCAAAGCGGAAATCCAGCGACTGCAACAGATGCGTCATCACGTCAGCAAAAGCGCCATAACCGTTGCCCGGCGGGAAGCAGGTATCGACCTCAAGCATCTGTTTGAGGTCATCGGTCATTTGCGCGCCGTCATTAGCAATCATCGCTAATGCACTGTTAAAGCGTGAATTTTTCATCATAGGATTATCGTCTGTTGTATTTCTATATAGTTTATAGATAATGCAATTCAACCACGGCGGTCAATCGGTAATCGGAAACATGCAAAAAAACTATGACGCGAACGATGCTCAACCTTTCGCCAGGCTCAGCGAAGGTGAAGGTGCGCCGCTCTATGAAGTGGTCAAGCGCCATATCAGCGAATCGATCCTGCAAGGCGAACTGCCCGCAGGCACGATTTTGCCGAGTGAAAATAGCCTGGCGGCGAAGTTTGGTGTGTCGGTTGGCACGGTGCGAAAAGCACTGGCCGCGCTGACCACGGAAGGCATGCTGATGCGCCGTCGCAAAACCGGCACCGTGGTGACCGGCTGGGCGCCGCTGCACAACCTCAGCCATTTTTTCCAGTATTTCCGGCTGCACGATAAAACCGGCGGATTGCTGCAATCCGATACCCGTTTACTCGATTATCAGCTCAGTCATGCCAGCGCCGACGAGGCAGAGAAACTGCAAATTGCTCAGGGTGATAAGGTGATCCGCCTGAAGCGTGTGCGTCGTGTGAAGGGCATCGCCGCGATGCATGAAACGCTGGTGTTGCCGTCGGCGCGGTTGGTCGATTTTCCTCCCGCCGATCAGTTGCCGCCGCTGCTCTATCGCTATCTGTTTGAACGCTACGATCTGCGCGTCGCTGCGGTGCGCGAGCAAATCACCGCCGCGCTGGCGAATGAAGAGGATGCGGCGTTGCTGGAATTGAGTTTGCCGTACGCCGTGATGGTGATTGATGAAGTGTCGTTTGATCAAAGTGCCCTTCCGGTGATTCTGGCGCACCACCGCTTTAGCACCGAACACTTTATGTATGTGAATGAGATTCGCTGATCGCGCGGCATGAACCGCCGTTTGAGTCAGGTTAAACAGCGCAGATGCGCCAGGTTTCTGGAAGTTTCGGGAAAATGTTCTACGCTTTGAAGGTAGTTAAACGTATTCCACTGAAAGGAACTCATCATGATGAATAAAACAGTACTGGCAACGGCATTTCTTGGCACTATTATGGCAATGACATTAACCGCTTGCTCTTCTAATCAGGCGATTAAAACCACCGACGGACGCACTATCGTGACGTCGGGTAAGCCGCAAATCGACAGCGACACAGGCCTTGTTTCTTACAAGGATGCGCAAAGCGGTAAAACTGAGCAGATCAATCGCGACAAGATTACCAACATGAGCGAACTGGATAATTAATATCCTTTAACTAGCCTGGAGAGACTAATGAAAAAATCAATTTTGCTTTCTGTTACTGCGCTTATTGCCCTGTCTGCTCTGACCGGCTGTACACGGACCTCGTACGCCATCCACACCAATGATGGACGTACCATCGTGACCGATGGCAAACCACAGGATGCCGAAACCGGCCTGCTGGGTTACGTCGATGCCAATGGTGTTAAGCAGCAAATCAATAAAAGTGACGTAAAAGAGATCTCTGAAGTTCCTAAGAAATAACTTTTCTGCCTGAAGCCGCCCGCTATAGTGGATTTTCGCCATAGCGGGCGTTTGTAATGACCTGATGCACTTGCTTCAACCGAAGTCGCTCTGCAATCCATCGATATACTTTTTACTCTCCCTCAGCACTTCAACAATTCGTTCCAGTCCCACTGGCGTATCACTGCGTACCGGCGTGCTGTCAGCCAGTCGATGCATACGCAGTGGAATTTCCAGCGTACAAGGAATATCTTGCGCAGCCAGTGACTTGATGAGCGGCTGATAATCTAAGATGCCCTGTCCGATAGGCGGAAAGTGAAACTCTGCGCCCTGTTTATACACATCTTTAATGTGGCAATGACGCATCTGCGGCAACAGTTGCATTATTTGTTGTATCGCATCCGCCTGAGGTCGCAACGACACCATATTGCCGGCATCGCCATTAAACGCTACAGCTGCACTGCCCACCTCTCGCAGCAACTCTTCACCCTCGGCTGCCAGCGCAAAAGCATCATAATTATGGTCGCCGCCATTCTCGATCAGTAAACAACAACCAGCATGCTCAAGATATGGCGCGATCTGACGTAAATTACTCACCAGCGCCGCATAATCCTCACGCTTTGCCGTACAGGCGTTGAGCAGCTTAACGCCTATCGCCTGAGCAAAACCGATGCGTGTTTGCAGATACGCAACCGCTTCGGGTCGCGCCAGATTAAAGGTGCAACCGAGCGCTAACGTTTTCAGCTGATGCTTATCCAGCAGTGTCCGTATGCGTTGCGCATTGGCCGGGCTAAACAGGCTGTCATCCAGGTCACCGACATAACCTTGGTTATAAGCGACCTCAACGTACTCATAGCCTAACCGGCTAATTATTCCGAAGGCGACATCCATGTCGTGCCCATCGAAAATCGAGGTGTTAACACCGAGTTTAAGCGAATTTGGCATAGCGAAGATTCTCCTGATAATCGGACATCGAACGATTACTGTGAATCAAATCGCGCCGGCTGCCATACGCACCAGCAAGCGGAAAGCGTTCTCAAACGCCGATGGCGTTGCAAGATTTTGCCCATATAAGTTGTATGCGGTGCCGTGATTGGCGGTCGCAATCGGAATCGGCAGCCCGCCCTGTACGGTAATACCGCGTTCGAAGCCAAGCATTTTTAACGCGGTGGCGAACTGATCGTGGTACATCGAAACCACAGCATCCAGATGCTGTGTCTCTACGGCTTTGTAGGTGGTATCGGCTGGATAAGGGCCATAGACATCAATACCTTGATCTTTGGCTTTTGCCATCGCCGGTTTAATGATGGTTTGTTCCTCATCACCAAACAGACCATTCTCACCACCATGTGGATTCAGGGCCTGCACGGCAATTTTCGGCTTAGCGATGCCCGCCTGACGCAGCGTGCGATCCATCAGCGCAATGGTATCGACTACGCCTCCAACGCTGAGGTTCTTCACAATATCGCGGAAGGGAATATGCGAAGTGGCGCGTCCAGCCCAGAGGTCATCCACCACATTCACCTCACAGCAGAAACTATCCCACTTCAGCAGTTCGGCGAACCAGTGCAATTCATCGCGATGCTGCAGCCCTCCCATATGCATCGCTTGCTTATTCAGCGGCGCAAAACAGACGCCTTGCGTAATGCCCTGCTGGGTCAATTCGACCGCACGCGCCAGCGTTTCCAGGATATACACGCCGCTCTGCTCGCTTGCATTGCCATAATCAAAAGGCGTGCGTGAAGACCAGTCATGATTGAGCAGCAACGGTTTACCTGACGTGAACCTGATATTTGCGGTATCAGCGATTTCGTCATAGTCGAAACGCTGACCGGCAATAGTCATGCCTTTTTCCAGCTCCTGGCGGTCGGCAATGATAATCACGTTAGCCAACTCACGTAGCGCCGGCTGCGACAAAACTTTGGCCACCAGCTCTGGACCAATACCTGCTGGATCGCCCAGCACCAGTGCAACAGAAGGTTTTTTCATCAGGATTTCCTCAGTGATAAGCATTATTTGCGGGCTGTACTTCACCGCGAGAAGGGGAGTCTTCAGACAACGGAATGTCCGGGCGCATAAAGAAGGTAAGCACGATGCCGACCATCAGCAGCACAACCGAGCCATAAAATGGCAAGCTCCAGTTGCCGGTTCTATCAATGATGATGCCAAACAGAATCGGCGAAATGATGCCCGCCACCGCTGAGCCGGAATTCACCAGGCCACTGGCGACGCCAACGAACTTAGGCGTGATCTCCATTGGCACTGCCCAGATAGGCCCAATGGTCAGTTCCAGGCAGAAGAAAGCCAGACCGAGACAGGCGGTAATGACCGTCATGTTGGTGGAGCTGATCACCGGAATAAGCAGCAAACCGGCGCTCAGAAAGCTAAAGATAATGACGTTACGTCGCGCCGCCACTACATTGCCGGTGCGTTTCAGGATTTTGTCACTCACGATGCCGCCGACGGTATTCCCCACCACACCCGAGAGAAACACTGCTGAGGTGAAGAGTGCGGACGATTTCAGGTCCATGCCGCGACCGTTCATAAAGAAAGTCGGAAGCCAGGTGAAGAACAGCCAGCCGGTCCAGCCGTAGCAAAAATAGACGCCCATGGTTGGTCCAATACGTTTGAGCAGCGCTTTCCATGGCGTGGGGGCTTTCACTTTGTCCGTCATGTAGGCGTCAAGTTTTGGCAAAATCTTGCGTTCTTCTTCACTCATATCGGCAATGTGATGCGGGTTATCGCGGAAGCCTGCAATCCAGAAACCGAGCCATACGGCGGTGATAACGCCCAATGCGATAAATGAGAAGCGCCAGGAGTGCATCAGTACTAACAGCGCCACCAGCGATGGCGTAACAGCATTACCAAAGCGTGAAAATGAGTGGGTGATACCTTGTACAAAGCCACGCTTCTCGCTGGAGAACCAGAATGTCATGGCGCGTGCTTGTGACGGCAATGCCGCCCCTTCGCCTACGCCAAGCAGCATGCGTGACAGGAACAGCGAAGCGAAACCACCAGCAAAACCGGTACAGATGGTCGCGACCACCCAGATACTGCCGCAGATGATAATGGTTTTGCGTGCGCCGAAGCGGTCAACAAACCAGCCACCGATAATCTGAAACACTAAGTAGGTGTAAGCGAAGGCAGAAAAAATCAGGCCCAGATCGGTGTTATTGAGGCCAAGATCCTGCTTTATCAGCCCCGCCGCAGTTGAAAGGTTTACGCGATCGACATACATCAGAAATGACAGGGCGCAGAAAAGCGCCAGTACTTTCGTACTGTATCGTTTTTTCATGGATGAACCTTTTGGGTTTAGGTCAGAGGTTGTAGGCTGCACCTTGCTCAAATGAACGCTTGTTGTTCATTTGTTATATTTTATCGCTTATTTTTCGCCTGCTCATTGTGAGCACCATCACAATAAGCCTGCTAAGTAGTTTTCAGCGTTCAAGGTGTGATCGTCATCTCAGCATTGCCAGCTGACGATGAACATATGCACAATCAATCACTAAGCCATAAACAAAAGCTCATGGGATAAGCGTTATGATCTGTTCCTGATGCGTACATATGCGCAGTGAATAATGCGGAGTGAAGGTGGTTTATTGGTCGCCATAAATGGCGACCCTACCGTTTTTTGGCGAGGTTTTTGTAGGGTGCGCATTCATGCGCACCTGGATAAATAGACAAATTAATGTGCCGCTACAGTGCGTGTCGCTTTTCGTCTAAACACTTTCTTAAGCGATGTAGATAAGATAGACAGCCAGATGCACCATAGCGCAAACGCTAATAACCATCAGCAATGTCAGTACGCTTTTGCCAGGATTCAACGCGTAGAGTCCCTAGAATGTATACGTCACCGCCGCTGTTGCGGTCAGTTGGTTCTGCCTGAATACAATGGGACTGTCCGCCGCGTGATCGTCCAGCCACGTGTAACCCGTGCTCAGTGCGCCGCCCCATTGCTGCGTAAACTGATGACTCCATGTCAGGTCGGTTTCTACCCCATAAAATCCTGCTGCAGGTGAGTAAATCGTATAGCCACTTTTGTCGCTTTGACGCGCGTTGACGCCGTACCAGGTTTGCATGTAGCGCGCATCTCCAAACAGCGCGGAGGTCTGCAAGGAAAGGTTATCCTCCTGGCTTTGTAGCGGAATCAACGTAACCGAAGTGCGATAATTTACGCCCTGGCTGGCTGTCAGCGGCAGCACGGCTTTCGCTTCAAAAATTAACCACGGCGAGATCGCCCAACCGGCAGCAATTCCGGTGTTGAGCGTGGCATTGATTGTGCCCATGCCACGCAGCTTGTCAGAACCATCGCGCCAGTTGGAATCCTTGTCCGCCCTGCCCAGGCCATACCCCAATGTCTGCTCCAGATATAGGGCGCTGTCACTTTGCAAATCGTAGCCAACACCCTTTTGCGAATCGATGAAAAATGCGCCCTTTCGGGCCTGCACCATCGGCACCACCTGCCAGCGTTGCTTATCTGCGCCGCTGTATTTCGGCGTGGTCTGCGCGCCCACGCCCATCATCACGCCATCCTGCGCTGCGCTGTCATCGGCGCGCGTGCTGGCACTGAAACTGACCAGTAACAAACAGCCACTGTACAGCGCCTTTTTTCTGGTTATCATCGTGTCACCTCAGTTACCCATCTGTTTTTAGCCCCTTGCCCGGGCGTTGCGTCACAGGTCGGAGTATCCCGAAGCAATGTCAATTAAGTGCCAGGGATTTATGAAGAAACTGTCAAGGTGAGCCATGAACAACAGACGAGTATTGGTTATTGAGGATGATGCAGACGCGGCAGACGTGCTGGAAGCCTATCTGCTGCGCGAAGGATACGCCGTGGAGATTGCCGGCAATGGGCTCAGCGGACTTGAGCGCGTAGAGAAGTGGAAACCCGATCTCATTCTGCTCGACATCATGTTACCCGGCATGAACGGCACCGAGGTGCTGGCTGCCGTGCGACGCCGCGCTGACACGCCAGTGATTATGATTACCGCGATGACGGACACGCCCGACAGAATCGGCGCGCTGCGCTTGGGCGCGGATGACTACGTGGTGAAACCCTATCATCCGGGTGAAGTGGTTGCGCGCGTGCAGGCCGTGCTGCGCCGCAGCCGTGCGGCAGTTGCCGAGGATGAAGTGCTGCGCTGGCAAGCGCTGGAGGTTAATACTGCGGCGATGACCGCCGTTGTCGTGCAGCCAGAGCAGCATCCAATCCGCATTGACCTCACGCCAACCGAATTTTCTCTGTTGGTGACGCTGATGCGAGCGCCAGTGCGCGCGCTTAGCCGTCAATATCTGATCGAAACCTGTATGCCTGAAAGCGAGGCGCTGGAAAGGGTGATCGATACCCACGTCTACAACCTGCGTAAGAAGCTCGAAAACGCCGGGTTGTCAGAGATATTACTCAACGTGCGCGGCGTGGGTTACAGGTTCAGACAGCCATGAAAAAGTCACCTCCTCAAACGCTGTGGCGCTGGATCTGCGTGCGTATTTTGACGCTGGCCATCGTCACGGTTATTGCCGTCGCCGGGATTATGTTCCTGCGCTTTGCGCTGCAAAACCTGTGGATCATCCACCATATGCCGCCGGACATGCGCCAGGAATTTCTGACGCTGCGCGCGCATCCGCAATCTAATCTGCCGCGCTTCCACGAGATCGTTGATGAACGCTGGGGTGTGCGCTACTCGGATCCTTCGGTCGGTGCCGCTGACTGGCTGATGGTGATCATCCTGATTTTCATCATTACGCCGTTTGTTGCTTTCACCGTTCTGCGCTACGCCCGTCCGCTGGCGCTGCAATTCAGCCACCTGAAAAAAACCGCTGATCGGGTATCCGAAGGGCAGTTTGGCTCATCCGCCACCATGGTAAAAAGCGCCCCGGCGGAGCTGCTGCACTTCGCGCACGACTTTAATCGCATGAGCCAGCAACTGGCGCTCTACGATCGTGAGCTGCGCGCCTCGCACGTGGCGCTGGCACACGAACTACGCTCGCCGCTGACGGCCGCCATTGGTCGAATGCAAGGTCTGCTGGATGGTGTGTTTCAGCCTGAACCGCAGCAGCTGGAAATGGTCATGAAACAGTTGCGTCACATGAGCCGACTCATTGATGAGCTCCACCTGCTGTCACTGGCCGACGCCGGACAACTCAAGCTGGATCTGCATGTGATCAATCCGGGAGAACTGGCACGCGAGCGCGTGGCCTGGGTGCGACCGCAAGCCGAAGCCAGCGGCATGATCATCAGCGTGGTAGCAGACAGCACGCTCACCTGCCGCGCCGATCCCTTCCGGTTGGGTCAGGTTTTTAGCGTGTTGATTGAAAACGCCTTGCGCTATGGCAAACCTGCGGGCCAGTTGCAGATTATCGCACGGGCGGTACCGGGAGGCTGCAGTATTGAATTCAGGGATGATGGCCCCGGCGTCACACCGGCGTTTCTGCCAGAGATGTTCGAACGCTTCACGCGCGGCGAATCCTCACGCGCGCGACACTCCGGCGGCAGCGGACTTGGCCTGTCGATCGCCCGTGCCATCTGCGTGGCGCACGGCGGCAGTATTAGCGCCAAACTCCCCAAAGAGGGTGGCCTTAGCCTGGCAATTTTTTTGCCTAACGTCAGTGCGGAGCCGTTGTCGCGCTCTTGACAGGATCTTGACTCGCCGTACAAAGAATCTCGACAGTAAGCCGTTTTAATGGCGCCAAATCCTTGTACGGAGAGGCGCCATGACAGACTCTTTCACCGGCCTGGTCAAACAGGCCGCCGATCATCTTATTGGTGCACAACGCCTGATCGCGTTGCTGCCATTGTTGCCCTGCATGGTGGTCATCGCCTTGTCGCTGACTGCCTGCGGGCCACGCGATCCCTTACCACCCGCGCCTCCAAGACCGGTAAAATTGATCACCGTGAAGCCTGCCACGCAAGGGCGGCAGGTGCAGATGACCGGTGATATTCATGCGCACGATGAAACATCGCTGGGTTTCAGGTTGGATGGGCGGATTCTGGCGCGATCTGCCGAAGTGGGCGACCACGTCAACGCGGGCCAGGTGCTGGCCACGTTAGAAAGCAGCACGACCCAAAACGCGTTACAGAGTGCGATGGCTGACACCGACAGCGCACGGGCAACGGAACGCGTCGCGGCGCTGAATCTGCATCGCATGAAACAGTTGATGCCTTCCGGTGCGATTGCGCGGGCGCAGTTAGACAGCGCGCAATCCGATTGGCAATCCGCCGCTGCGCGTCTGCAGAGAAGCGAAGCCGCACTTAACAACGCGAAAGAAAATCTGCGCTGGACGCAGCTAACGGCCCCTTTCAGCGGTGTGATCACCGCCGTCAGCGCATCTGCCGGACAGGTAGTTAGCGCCGGTCAAACGGTGATGTCGCTGGCAAGCGGTACACAGCGAGATGTGGTGATGGATGTACCTTTCCCGGCGGCATTTTCCTCGCTCCCTGGCGACGCCTTTTATGTATCCCTGCTCGCTTCACCGGCGATTATCGCACAGGCGCATCTGCGCGATATCAGCCCGCAGGCTGATCCACAGACGCGCACCTGGCGGGTTCGATTAACGTTGGACGACCCGCCGCCAGCGATGCTGCTGGGCGCAAGCGTCAGCGTTGCGCTGCCAGAAAGCGATCCGCGCACCTTCATCCTTCCTGCATCCGTTCTAACCCGCTTGGCAGGCAAACCGGCGGTGTTTGTGCTGGATGCGCAGCGCGGCAAGGTAGCGCGCCGCATAGTGGTGATTTCCCGCTTCACCGCCAGCGAAGTCTATATCGCGAGTGGTCTCACGGCGGGCGAAAGCGTGGTCACGGCAGGCGTGAGCACATTGCGCGATGGCGAAGCGGTTTCGCTGGGAGATGAGCACCCATGAGTGAACATTCAGCTCGCGCTAAATTCAACCTTTCCGCCTGGGCGCTAACTCATCAACAGCTGATGGCTTTTCTGATGCTGATGATCCTTGGCGCTGGCATGCTCAGCTATCAGGCGCTGCCGCGCAATGAAGATCCCGCCTTTACCATTAAAACCGCCGTGGTCTCCGCGCAGTGGCCCGGCGCCGATCTCAACGATACGGTGCAACTGCTGACTGAGCCGCTGGAGAAAAAGCTGCAGGAAGTGCCCTATCTGGATTACGTGCAGAGCGAAACGCATCCCGGCAAAACCGTTATCTTTGTGAATCTGCGCGATAGCACGCCGCCCGCCAAAGTGCAGGACATCTGGTATCAGGTGCGCAAGAGAATGCAGGATGTCAGCAGCACGCTGCCTGCGGGCGTTGCGGGCCCGGCGGTCAATGACGATTTTGATGATACCTTTGGCACGATTTACGGTTTTACCGCTGAAGGATTCAGTGCACGTGAATTGCGCGATCGCGTCGAATCGATTCGCGATCGGCTGATGAGCGTGCCGGATATCGGCAAAATTGCGTTGCTCGGTGTGCAGGAGGAGCAGATTGTTGCCAGCTTTTCACCGCGCAAACTCGCGGGTATGGGCCTGAGCCTGCAACAGATCACCGATGCCTTGCAGGCACAGAATGCCTTATCACCCGCCGGCGTCATTCGCACCGACAGCGATAACATCGCGCTGCGCGTCAGCGGTGCCTTCAACTCGGAACAAAGCCTGCGCGACGTGACGCTGCATCTCAACGATCGTTACATTCCCCTGACCGATATCGTCACGCTGTCGCGTGTGCCTGCCGAACCGCCAACGCCGCTTTATCGCGTCAACGGTAAGCCCGCGATTGGGCTGGCGATCTCCATGGCACCGACCGGCAATATGCTGGACTTTGGTAACGCGTTAACGGCTAAGATGTCGCAAATTGCCCGCCAATTGCCGCACGGCATTGAGGTTACAAAAGTGGCCGATCAGTCGCGGGTGGTCAGCAATGCGGTCAGTGGATTTGTGCGGGTGCTCGGTGAAGCTATCGTTATCGTGCTAGCCGTCTCTTTCGTGTCGCTTGGACTGCGCGCCGGTTTAGTGGTGGCAGCGGCAATTCCATTAGTGCTGGCGATGACGTTTACCGGCATGATGCTGGCGGGCATTGGGCTGCAACGTATTTCCCTTGGCGCGCTGATCATTGCGCTGGGCTTGTTGGTTGATGACGCGATGATCGCGGTGGAAACCATGGTCGCCCGACTGGAAGCCGGTGATTCCCGCTGGCGCGCCGCCACGGTGGCCTTTGAAACTACCGCATTTCCGATGCTCACCGGCACGCTGGTGATGATTGCCGGTTTCATTCCCGTCGGCTTCGCCGCATCCGGCGCGGGAGAATATTGCTACTCGCTGTTTGTAGTGGTACTGATCTCGCTGCTCAGTTCCTGGGTTGTCGCGGTGCTGTTCTCTCCGTTGACCGGCAGTTGGATCCTGTCATCGAGGCCAGTTAAATCGCACGCTAAACCCGGTTTATTGCTGCGTTTTTATCGCCATCTGATTTCACAGGTCCTGCGCCATCGAAGTTTCACGCTCGGTCTGGCGGGTGCTTCGTTGATGGTCGCCATCTGGGGCATGAGCCATATGCAGGGCGAGTTTTTCCCCGCCTCCGATCGCCCGGAGCTGCTGGTCAGCCTCACGCTGCCCGCGAACGCATCGCAGGCGCGCACGCTAAGTGTGGTGGAACAGCTCGAAGCGAAACTCAGCGGCAACGCGAATATTGACCACTTCACCTCCTACAGCGGCAGCGGCGCCGTGCGTTTTTATCTGCCGATGGACGTGCTCAACGATGATGAAAACATTGCACAGTTGGTGGTGGTGGCCAAAAATCTGACGGCGAGAGATCGGCTCAAAGCCGAACTCGACCGTCTGCTGGCAGGTGAATTCAGCGATGTGGTGACGCGCGTATCGCCGCTGGAACTGGGGCCACCGGTCGGTTGGCCGATACGCTATCGCATCAGCGGGCCGCATTACGATGTGGTGAAACAGTATGCAGAAAAGCTGGCCGGCATCCTCGGGCAATCACGCGCGACGCGCAGTGTAAACATGACGGCGGGCGAGCCGGAACGCGTCATCACTTTTGTGGTGAACCAGACTGCAGCCCGTGCGGCTGGCGTCTCTTCACAGGATATCGCGCAGCTGCTGAACCGCGTGTGGTCCGGTCAAAGCGTGACGACCGTGAGAGATCATAATCGGCTGGTTGATGTGGTGTTGCGCGCCGACGATGCTGACCGGCTGGATTTGAGTAGCCTCGCTGCGCTCAAACTGACCACCGCAGCAGGCACAAAAATCGCCATCGGCCAGGTGGCGACGCTGCAGTGGGGATTGCAGGATCCGGTGATGTGGCGTCGACAGGGTTTTCCCTATGTGGTGGTACAAACGGATGTAGCGGCAGGCATGCAGGCGGAAGCCACATCCGCGCAGCTCAGTACGGCTGTTCAGCAGCTGCGCGCCGGATTAGCGCCGGGTTACACGCTTGATGAAGAGGGCACGGTTGCCGAATCCGATAAAGGTAACGGTTCGGTGTTTGCCGTATTGCCGGTGACGTTGTTTGTCATGCTGATTCTGCTGATGGTGCAGCTGCAACGAATATCGCGCATGTTGCTGGCTTTGGCGATGGCGCCCTTTGGGCTTCCCGGCATTGTTCTGGCGATGCTGCCCAGCGGTACGCCGATGGGATTTGTCGCTCTGCTCGGGATGATTGCGTTAGCTGGCATGATCATCCGCAACGCGGTAATCCTGATCATGGAAGCCGATAGCAATCTGCGCGTTGGCATGTCACGCAACGATGCGTTAAGCAAAGCGGCAGAGCATCGTGCCCGCCCGATTATTCTCACCGCCTGCGCCGCGATTTTAGGCATGATTCCAATTTCTCATCAGGTATTTTGGGGGCCGATGGCCTACGCCATCATTGGTGGGTTGCTGGTGGGAACGCTGATGACGCTGACGGTGTTGCCCGCAGCGCTCAGTCTGGTGATGCAGCGTGAATCAGCGTCTTCAGCTAAATGACAAAGTGTTGGCTGGCATTACGCCAGCCAACATGACTTAACGTGCCAGACGCCAGCCGCGTGTCAGGCGCTTCTCTATCTCCACCAGCACAAAGATCCCAACACTCACCGCCAGTGAAATCAGCCAGTATTTAAACGGCAGCGGCGCGGTGCCAAACAGCGTGTTCATCAATGGTACATAGATAATCATCGCCTGCAGCGCGATAAGCACCACGGTGACCAGCCAGATTCCACGGTTTTTCAGCAAGCCGGCATCCAGCGAGAATCCGTTACTGTTGCGGCAGTTCAGCATGTAAACCCACTGCGCGGTGACCAGCATCTGCAGCAGCACGGTGCGGATGAACTCCGGCGTATAGCCGCGCGGCTGAAGCCAGGCTTCCAGCACGAAGGCGCTAATCGAAATCAGCAGGCCGACGAAAATCACGCGCCAGATGGCGTAACCATCCATCACCGGACTGCGTGCGTTACGCGGCGGTCGGCGCATGATGTTGCGCTCTGCCGGTTCGAATGCCAGACCAAATGACAGCGTCGCCGAGGTCGCCATGTTCATCCACAGAATCTGCACCGGCGTTAGCGGCAGCAGGTTGCCCATCAGAATCGCAATGATGATCAGCAATCCCTGCGCGAGGTTGGTCGGCATGATAAACAGAATGGTTTTCTTCAGGTTATCGTAGACGCGTCGGCCCTCTTTCACCGCTGCCGCGATGGTGGCGAAGTTGTCATCGGCGAGGATCATATCCGCCGCCTCTTTGGTCACTTCGGTGCCTTTGATGCCCATCGCGATACCGACATTAGCCTGCTTCAGTGCAGGCGCATCATTAACGCCATCACCGGTCATACCGACGATCTCACCGCTGCTCTCCAGCGCTTTCACCAGACGCAGCTTATGCTCGGGGCTGGTACGGGCAAAGATGTCGTACTCACGCGCCGCCACGCCCAACTCGGCATCATTCATGTGCTCCAGCTGATAGCCGGTAATCGCAGAATCGCTGTTACCGATGCCCAGCATCTGGCCAATCGCCATGGCGGTTTCCGGGTGATCGCCGGTAATCATCTTCACGCGAATCCCTGCCTGCTGACAGTCGCGAATCGCGGTGATGGCTTCCGGACGCGGCGGATCCATCATGCAAGCCAGGCCCAGCATCTTCATGCCGTTGCGTAAATCCTCATGATCGATGTGGTGCTGCGCTTCCGGCAGCCAGCGCCACGCGGCGGCAACGGTGCGCAACCCTTCGCTGGCGTAGGTGGTGATCGCCGCTTCCCAATACTCGCGATCAATCACTTCCGCATCGGTAGCACCCTGCTGCTGTTGACACAGCGACAGCAACACATCGGGCGCACCGGTCATCAGCAGGCACGGTTTGCCATCAATCAGGCAGCTCACCGCCATGTATTTGTAGGCAGAATCAAACGGCAACTTGCTCAGAATCTGCACCTTGTCACTCTGAATGCCCGCCTTGGCCGCCAGCACTTTCAGCGCCCCTTCGGTTGGGCCACCAACAATGCCCCAGTTGCCGTTGGCATCCTGACGCAGCTGGCTTTCGTTACAGATATCCACCACCTGCAAGAAGCCCTGCATCAGCGCATCGCTCTGCTGGCCGGCTTTAAGGGTGAACTCACCTTTGGGTTCATAACTGTTGCCACTGATGCGCCACTGGCTGTTTGCCAGCACCACCGCTTTCACCGTCATCTCGTTCATGGTCAGCGTGCCGGTTTTATCCGAGCAGATCACCGTCATGGCACCGAGCGTTTCTACGGTCGGCAACTTACGAATGATGGCGTGATTACGCGCCATCGACTGCACGCCGAGCGACAGAATGATCGAGATAATCGCCGGTAAACCTTCCGGCACCGCCGCCACCGCCAGGCTGATCACCGACAGCAGCAGCTCCGTCACCGCGATGTCGCGCAGCAGATAACCAAACACGAACAGCGCAATCATCATCAGCATAATGATGGCGAAGATGGCTTTACCGAGCTTGTCGATCTGCACCAGCAGCGGGGTTTTCGCCTCCTCAATCGAGGAGATCATCGCATTGATGTGACCCAGCTCGGTGTCGCCGCCGGTGGCGATCACCACGCCCAGCGCGGTACCTGAACTGACGGTGGTGCCGGAATAGGCCAGATTCAGGCGATCGCCGAGCGCTTTTTCGCCCTCAAGCGCCACGGTGTTTTTTGACACCACCGTTGATTCGCCGGTCAGGATTGCCTCTTCGACGCGCAGGTTATGCACCTCGCACAGACGCAAATCCGCCGGGATCTTATCGCCAGGACGCAGCATCACCACATCGCCCACCACCAGATCCTGCGTGGCGACGGTGATCTGCTGGCCGTCGCGCAGCACCATGGCATCGCTCGACATCATGTTCTGGATGCTTTTAAGCGACTTTTCGGCGTTGCTCTCCTGAATGAAGCCGATCATCGCGTTGATCACCGCCACGCCGAGAATCACAAAGGTATCCACCCAGTGGCCCATTACCGCCGTGATCACCGCCGCAGCCAGCAGGATATAGATCAGCACATCTTTGAAATGCGCCAGAAAACGCATCAGCAGTGATTTTTCCGCTTTCTGCGGCAGCACGTTCGGCCCGTTGGCGTCGAGTCGTTGCTGGGCATCGTTGGTGCTCAACCCCGCTGGTGAGCTGTTTATTGCGTTAAATACCGCAGCGTTATCCTGCTGATAATAGGGCCGCGCGGATGCCTCCGGACGTTTTGGCTGAATAGGAATAACAGTCATAATTAACCCCGTGCTAATGAATTGAAAATAAAAAAGCGTACGAAAATAAAAAACACATTTTAATTATATTTTCCCGAAGCATACTGACCGTGGTCATGTTTTTATCGATTCAGAAATGTGATGCTAATAGTGATAGCACTGATTTCGCAGCGTTATTATTTAAACGAAAATAGAAAGAGTGCGTAACGCATATTAATTTTAGTTTCATCACGGAATCTATTATTCATAGGGAGAATTATTATGAATAAAATACATAACCTGACAATACCGATGATTATTTCCTTTATTATCATTGCGGTATCCTCAGCTACCGCCATCGGCTTACTCTCTTACCATGTGGTTTCGCGCATGGTGGCATAATTGATTTCGCCATGCACAGCTAAATTAAACCAAGGTTAAACACACAAAATTCATTTCCTCTAATGGCCCTTATTTTGCTGAGGGTCATTATTCCCTCCTTCAGACAATGGCATATTCCCGCCCTTTCTCTCTTATTGAGGCTGGGGCATGAATAATTGGCCAGTGCTGGGCGCACTTCTAATTTGTTTGGTTTTGATCGGTTGTGACAATAAAAGCGGTGATGAAATCAGCGCACCGCGCGTAATTAAAGCGCTAACGCTGACGGAAAATACCACAGAAAAAGTCAGGATATTCCCGGCGCGTATTTCAGCGGGCGACTACACCGAACTGGCCTTTAAGCGTACCGGCCGACTGGCACAGTTGCAGGTACGTGAAGGCAGCCATGTTAAGGCTGGCGAGGTGATTGGCCGACTGATCGATACCGATGCGCAGCTGCGGGTCAACGATCAGCAGAACAGATTCCTGCTGGCAGATCGCCAGTATCAACGCTTCAGTGCGCTGGCCACGCGCAGTGCGGTTTCGCAGGCGGATAGGGATGTGCAAAAGGCGAATCGCGACTCCGCCGCCGTGGCGCTCAACATCGCCAAAGAGGAGCTGGATTATCACACTTTGCGCGCCCCCTTTGACGGCATCATCACCAGCGTGGCATCGCAAAATCATCAGGTGGTCGCCGCCGGACAAACGGTGGCGGTGATCAGCCGCAACGATGTGCTGGATGTGATTTTTAGCGTGCCGGAAAACCTGTTCACCAGCCTCGACGTGCAGAACGTAAGTTATCAGCCAGAGATCAGCCTGAATGCGCTGCCGGGCCGGACGTTTCGCGCAGCATATAAAGAGCATCGCGCAGAAGCTGATGCCGCCACGCTAACCTGGCAAGTGGTGCTGACCATGCCGCGCCCGACGGATTTACCGCAGGTCAGCGGCTTAAGCGGCACGGTGAAAGTGCAAATGCATAATCTGCCCACTTCCGGTGGCACGCCACTGCTGCGCGTGCCCGCCAACGCGGTGTTTAACCCGGATCACAGCCTGCCGAATCAGCCTTACGTGTGGCTGGTGAGCGGTGAAGGCGATGCGCTTAACGTTCAGCAGCAGCCGGTGGTGGTGGGAAAACTCAACGCGCAGGGCATCGAAATTCTCTCCGGCTTGAAAGTGGGCGATCGCATTGTGGTGGCGGGCGTCAGCGATCTGCGTGATGGTCAGGCGGTGCGCCTGTGGACACGCGAGCGAGGTCTGTAATGCGACTGCTGGAACAGTTTCTCAAATATCCGATTCGCAGCTGGCTGGTGATCCTGCTGCTCGGCGTGGGCGGTATTTTTGCGCTACTCAATATTGGCCGCCTGGAAGATCCGCTTTTCACCATCAAATCGGCGGTGATCGTGACGCACTATCCCGGCGCATCGGCGCAGCAGGTGGAAGAGGAAGTCACGCTGCCGCTGGAGAACGCCTTGCAGCGTTTGCCATCGCTCGACAACGTCAGTTCGATTTCCAGCAACGGCTTGTCGCAGATCACCGTTACGATTCACAGCCACTATCGCGCCGATGACTTGCCTCAGGTGTGGGATGAACTGCGTCGCCGCGTTGACGATGCCACACGCCAGTTTCCGCCCGGCGTCAGCGCACCGCTGGTGAATGACGACTTCGGCGATGTGTACGGCTACTTCTTTACCCTGTCGGGCGAGCACTTCACCAATAGCGAGCTGCGTACCTACGCCGATCAGCTGCGGCGTGAACTGAATCTGGTGCCCGGCGTGGCGAAAGTGGCGATTGCCGGTATCGAGCAGGAGCAGGTGAATATCACGCTCTCCAGCCAGAAGATGGCGGCACTGGGTGTGACGCCGCAGCGCGTGGCCGCCCTGCTCAATAGCGTTAATGCCGTTTCCGATGCGGGCCAGATTCGCCTCGGTAATGAAGCCATCCGTTTCCATCCCACCGGCGAATTTCAGTCGCTGGACGAAATCGGCGCGCTACCCATCTCTGCGCCCGGCAGCAGCCAGCAAGTGTTGCTGCGCGATATCGCCACGCTCAGCTATGGCGTGACCGACCAGCCGGGCAATCTCTATCAAGCGAACGGCAACGCCGCGCTGGCGATGGGCGTTTCCTTTGCGCCTGGCGTCAACGTCATCGACGTCGGCGAGGCGTTAAGCGCCAAAATCCAGCAGCATCAGCAGGCCAAACCGCTCGGCATCGATCTGAATGTGTTTTATAACCAGGCGCAGGAAGTGAAGCAGTCGGTGGATGGCTTCATCAATAACTTCCTGATGGCATTGGCGATTGTGGTGGGCACGCTGCTGCTGTTTATGGGTGTCCGCAGCGGCATGGTGATCGCCGCCTCGCTGGCGCTCAATGTGCTGGGCACGCTGTTGATCATGTATCTGTTCAAGCTCGAGCTGCAGCGCGTATCGCTGGGTGCGCTGATTATCTCACTCAGCATGCTAGTGGATAACGCCATCGTGGTGGTGGAAGGCATTAAAGTCGATCGTCAGCGCGGTAAGCCGCTGCAACAGGCGATGATGCAGATGGTAAAACGCAGCGCGCTGCCGCTGCTCGGCGCTACGGTGATCGCCATCAT
The DNA here is from genome assembly GCF_024506435.1 of Pantoea trifolii. Taxonomy (NCBI): domain Bacteria; kingdom Pseudomonadati; phylum Pseudomonadota; class Gammaproteobacteria; order Enterobacterales; family Erwiniaceae; genus Pantoea; species Pantoea trifolii. The sequence goes on from NZ_JANIET010000002.1 coordinate 685,710, forward strand.
TGCCTTCGCACCGATTGGGTTATCGCAGGATTCCACCGGCGAATACTGTCAATCGCTGTTCCAGGTGCTGCTGATTTCTCTGTTGCTCAGCTGGATCACCGCGCTGACGCTGACGCCGGTATTCGTGCAGTGGATGGATGGTCGTCAGGCGATCAGCAAGGATACCACGCAGCCGTATCAGGGCGTACTGTTCCGCCTGTATCGCCGTGTGCTCACCACGCTGATGCGCTTCCGCATTACCACGTTGGTGCTGATGGTCGCGTGTCTGGCCGCCTCGATCTATGGCTTCGGTTACGTGAAGCAGAACTTCTTCCCTGCCTCCAATACGCCGATTTTATTTACCGATCTGTGGCTGCCGTATGGCACCGATATCCATTACACCGCGCAAACCGCGCGCGAAATTGAAGGCTGGATCAACCAGCAGCCAGGCGTCACCAGCACCGTGACCACCATCGGTCAGGGCGCAATGCGGTTTACGCTGACCTACGATGCGACACGTCAGTATAGTAATTACGGACAGATTATGGTGCGCGTGCAGGACGCGAAGCAGCTGGAAACGCTGGCGCAGCAGACCGAGCAGCACATCCGCGATCATTTCCCTCACGTAACGGAGCGCATCAAACGCATCAATTTCGGCAGTGCCAGCGACAGCGCGATTGCGTTACGCGTCACCGGCCCCGATCCCATTATGCTGCGGCAGATTGCCAGCCAGATAGACGACATTTTCCTCGCCGAAGGCAGCGCATTTCCCCCGCGTAATGACTGGCAGGCGCGCAGTAAAGTGATCCGTCCGCAGTATTCGCCGCTGCGCGGTCAGGAGCTGGGCGTGGACAAGCGCGATATCGACCGGGCGCTGCGTATCAACTTCAGTGGCGATAGCGTTGGCTTACTGCGCGAAGGCTCACGCATGATGCCGATCATGCTGCAAACCTCAGAACATGAGCGGCAGAATATCGATCATCTTGGCAATATTCAGGTATGGAGTCAGGCGCAGCAGCGCTATGTGCCGCTGGCCAATCTGGTGAGTGATTTCCAGCTGGAATGGGAAGACCCGCTGATTATGCGTCGCGACCGCATGCGCGTCTTAACGGTGCAAACCGATCCCGATCCCGCCAGCGGCCGCACCGCCGCAGAGATTGTGGCGCGCGTGCAGCCGGCCATCGATCAGTTGAGCTTGCCCGCTGGCTATCATCTGGAATGGGGCGGCGAGCTGGAGAGTTCCCGTGATGCCCAAAGCGGCCTGCTCGGATCGCTGCCGTTAGGTTTCCTCGCGATGTTTGTGATTACCGTGCTGATGTTTAATTCGCTGCGTGATGCGCTGGCGATCTGGATTACCGTGCCGCTGGCGTTGATTGGCGTCACCTGCGGCTTCCTGCTCACCGGCATTCCTTTTGGTTTTATGGCGTTGATCGGTTTGCTGAGTTTGTCGGGCATGTTGATTCGTAACGGCATCGTGCTGGTTGAGGAGACGCGCCAGCTGGCGCGGCATCAGCCGTTGCAGCAAGCGATTCTCGATGCCGCAACCTCGCGTCTGCGCCCGATTCTGCTCACCGCCTTCACCACCGTGCTCGGCCTGTTACCGCTGCTGCGCGATGTGTTTTTCCAGAGCATGGCGGTAGTGATTATTTTCGGTCTGGGATTCGCTACGGTGCTAACGCTGCTGGTGTTGCCAGTGCTGTATCAGAGTTTTTATCCGGATAAGAAGGTTTGATGCTTGGGGTTGAGGTCGCCATAAATGGCGACCCTACAAAAGCGAGATCGGTGTTCGTAGGGTCGCCATTTATGGCGACCTTTTTGAAATATGCTCTCCCTGCTTTTCGTTTCCTGCACTCGCCAGCAATATCTTTTTCAACATAAACGTCAGCGGAATCGCCAGAATTGCGCCGATGATGCCCAACAGCGATTGCCAGACAAGAAATGCCAACAGCTGTGTGGTAAGCGCCATATTTAATCGTTTGCCCAATAATAGCGGTTCAATCACTGAACTCAGGATTAAATTCAGTGCCACAAAGAACAGCGCGACCACCAATGCAGTTTGGATATCGTACAACATATAACTTTGCAGCACGGGCGGGATGGCCGCCATAAATGAACCCAGCACCGGAATATAGTTGAAGACAAACATCAATACGCCCCAGAAAAAGGCGAACTTCAGGCCAAGAAGATGTGCGCCTGCCCAAACAATAATGCCGCCGACAATACTGGTCAGGGTTTTTACCTGGGCATAAACGATAACGCTTTGCACGCCCTCTTCAAGCGCCACGTAATAGCGCTGATATTTCCCTTCAGCCTGCTTGCGTAACAGGGTTTTCAAATTTTTCATTTCATACAGCATGAAAAACAGCATCAGAAATACCATCAGCCACCAGGAAAGAATGCTCGGTATTTGCGTGAGGAAACCAGTTACAAAGCGCACCACCGCACCCGCATCGACAAACGCCAGCATGTCGTTGGGCGTCAAAACAATGCCCAGATGACTAAACGTCTGCGTCACCGGGTCGAAGCGTTCGGCCAGTAGCTGGGGTGCCTGGCGGCTGAGCTGAATTAAATCGGGGGTTAATACCGTGAGCTTGATGATGGTGAACACAATCACCAGTAACAGCAGCACAATCACCAGCAAGGATGAGAGTAAACGCGGCACGCGTTTTGTTTCCAGCCGACTGATTAATGGGTCGAGCATTATCGCCAGAAACAGCGACAGCATCACCTGATTAATTAACGCTGATGCCAAATAAATACCGGTCAGAATTATGGTCAGCGTGGCGAGAATTAACAGTACGCGCAAAAGTCTTGACCATAAAGGAAACTCGTTCAATCCCATCATTAAGATCCTTCATCCTATACACAATGTATTATAGAGAAAAACCTGTGTGCTGGGCCTTGTTTGAGGTCAAAAACATTCAGGCCGTGATTGCTCCGGCCTGAATGTCACGCGCAATTAATTGATTCTGAATCTCCGCGTTAATGGTTTTTCAATTTCGACAATTAAAAACATCACGAAGCCAATTATCAGAGTAATAATCCAGTAGCGTAACGGTAGCGCGGTGGTGCCAAACAGCAGTTGCATAAAGGGCGCGTAAATAATCAGCAATTGCAGAACCAGCAGCACGCCGCTCACAATCCAGATGCCTTTATTCATCAGCAAGCCTTTGCTGAGTGAGAAACCGTCGGAAACACGGCAGTTCAACATATAGAACCACTGCGCTGTCACCAGCGTTTGTAATAACACGGTACGGATAAATTCCGGCGAATAGCCGCGCGGTTGCAGCCAGGCTTCCAGCACGAAGGCGCTGATGGCAATCATCGAACCAACAAAAATCACGCGCCAGATGGCGAAACCATCCATCACATGCAATTTGGGATCGCGTGGCGGACGACGCATGATGTTGGGTTCACCCGCTTCAAATGCCAGGCCAAAAGAGAGCGTGGCGGAGGTCGCCATGTTCATCCACAGAATCAATACCGGCGTCAGCGGAATTAAGTTACCGGCCAGCAGGGCAATGATGATCAGCAAGCCCTGCGCGAGGTTGGTTGGCATGATGAACAAAATGGTCTTTTTCAGGTTGTCATAGACACGCCGCCCTTCACGCACCGCGCTGGCAATGGTGGCAAAGTTGTCGTCGGTTAACACCATATCGGCGGCTTCTTTGGTCACTTCGGTGCCTTTAATCCCCATGGCGATACCGACATCGGCCTGCTTCAGCGCAGGCGCATCGTTAACGCCATCGCCGGTCATCCCAACCACCTCTTTCTTGCTCTGTAGCGCCTGCACCAGGCGGAACTTATCTTCCGGGCTGGTGCGGGCAAAGATGTCGTACGCCTGCGCCGCCTCGCCGAGTTGGTGATCGTCCATTACTTCCAATTCGCGTCCGGTAATGGCGGTACTGGCGTTACCGATCCCCAGCATCTGCCCAATACTCATCGCCGTTTGCGGATGGTCGCCGGTGATCATCTTGACGCGAATCCCGGCTTGCAGGCAGTCGCCAATCGCGGTGATGGCTTCGGGTCGTGGCGGATCCATCATCCCAGCGATGCCGAGCAGAATCATACCCTGCTGCAGATCCTGATGCGTCAGTTCACTTTGCCCTGGCGTGGCCGGTTTCCAGGCCGCCGCCACCATGCGTAATCCCTCGCGCGCATACTCTTCAATTTTGGCTTCCCACCACGCCAGATCGATCGGTTGCAGCCCGGCTTCGGTTTGCTGCTGCTGACAATGCCTGAACAGCACGTCCGGCGCGCCGGTCAACAATACGCACTCTTCATCGCCGATCAGATAGTGCGTCGACATGTATTTGTATTGCGAATCGAAGGGGATTTTATTGCGCAGTTCGGTGGTAACTGAAGGCAGATGTCCTTTGGCGGCCAGCACTTTGAGCGCGCCTTCGGTCGGGCCGCCGGTGATTTTCCACAGGCCGCTTTCATCTTTGATCAGCTGGCTGTCGTTACACAGATCGATGGTGCGCAGATAGCGCTCCAGTATCGAACCCTGTGCCACTTTCACCGGCACGGTGTCATCGGCTTTATGGATGGCGCCCACCGGTTCATAGCTGACGCCATCAACGCGGTAGATCTGATCGGCGGTGATAATCGCCTTCACCGTCATTTCATTCATGGTCAGCGTGCCGGTTTTATCCGAGCAGATCACCGTCATCGCGCCCAGCGTTTCCACGGTCGGCAGCTTGCGAATGATCGCCTGCTGCTTCGCCATGGTTTGCACGCCAAGCGACAGAATGATCGAAATAATCGCCGGTAATCCTTCAGGAACCGATGCCACCGCGAGGCTGATCAGTGACAGCATCAGCTCGGAAACCGGCATGTCGCGGAACAGCAAGCTGAAGACAAACAGCGCGGCCATCATTGCCAGGATGATCAGGAAAATCGCTTTACCGAGTTTATCCATTTGCACCAATAGCGGTGTGCGGTGCTTTTCGATGTCGGACATCATCTGGTTGATGTGGCCAAGTTCCGTGGCGCCGCCGGTGGCGATCACCAGCCCTTTTCCGCCGCCCGAACTGACGGTGGTACCGGAGAACAGCAGATTGGTGCGGTCGCCGAGCGGCAGCTCGCCGGTCAGCGCGTCCGTGCCCTTCTCCACCACGGTGGATTCGCCGGTCAGAATCGCTTCTTCAACGCGCAGGTTATGCGCCTCAATCACGCGCAGATCCGCCGGAATGCGGTCGCCGGCGCGGATCACCACCACATCACCCGGCACCAGCGCGGTGGTGGGCAGCGTTTCGTGATTGCCGGCGCGGATCACCACGGTTTCGCTGGAGAGCATATTGCGAATACTTTGCAGGGATTTTTCCGCGTTGCTCTCCTGAATATGTCCAATCAGGGCATTCACCACCGCGACACCAAGGATCACCAGCGTATCGACCCAGTGTCCCATTACGGCAGTCAGCAGTGCGGCGGCGAGCAGAACATAGATGAGAACATCGTTAAAGTGGGCGAGAAAACGCAGCCAAACCGGCTTGCCGGGTTTCTGTGGCAGAGCATTTTCCCCGTACTGTGTTAAGCGCGCCGCCGCTTCAGCACTACTGATTCCCTCGCTGGAACTTTGCGTACTGGCCAGCGTTTCATCGACAGAAAGTTGATAATAGGTACTTTCCGGTTTAGCAGTATTCATCGCTTTCTCCTCAAATCCTGTTTCGGAAATCAAGGCGGTGATATCCCGTGATTAACAAGTCGCCATTGAACGAAAAGATCAGACCTGACTTACCCGTCGAGTGAAGCGGTCCGTTTCAGATTGAAATATATGTAATTAATCGCTGCTCAGCGGCAGTGGAGCAGCCGTATTTTCTATACGAAATTGAAAGTCTTTTGGAAAATGAACGCTATAAACGTAGCACAGGGATATTCAACACATTCATTTCTCAATAAAAGTCGCGAGGCGGAAGCCATTTATCTCATCAGACTAATCCGATCGCGGAGAATAATAAAAATATAGTGTGATAATTCATAAGGCTGGCTGTTTTTAAGCAAATAATGAGGTTATTTTAAGCAAGTGTTTTATCCTGCTTTCGTGGTTTTTAAATCTTTTTATTAGATATTTAACGAATTTAAATACTGTTTATTTCGTCAAAAATATTACAAGCTATCTGCCTTTACTTTTTTTGACATCTGCGTCTATGCTCATCGATAACAAAAACATCCCGTTAATACTTCTCACCTTTTAGGGCGATGGCGCAGTTTTTCTGTGGTCATGGTTAATGGAGGCAACGATGTATGGTTATAGCCTGCTCCGTCTGAGTCTTTATGTTGTCATTGCAATCGTTACCTGCTCCGCCGTAGGACTATTCACTTATGCGGTTGTTTCTATGCTTGGTAATTAAATTATCCACTCAAATAATGCCAACAATGGATTCGTTGTTGCTGAGGATAAAACAGTGACTCGTTATATTACGCTGGTTGCCATTGTTATATTGATAACAACTGGTTGCGATCAAAAAACACAGGAAGTCACGCCACCGCCGCGCATGGTTAAAGTCGTTGAGGTTATGGCTTCCGGCGAATCTCAACAACGCATCTTCCCGGCACGCATTGAGTCCGGCGACTCCACCGATTTGTCGTTTAAACGTGCTGGACAAATTGAATCGCTGGATATTCGTCAGGGCAATCGCATTGAGCAGGGCCAGCTCATCGCCAGGTTAACGGCGCGTGAAGCACAGCAGCGCGTCAATGAACGACAAACCGCCGCCACTCTCGCCCAACGGCAATTTGACCGCTTCCAAACGCTATCCGGTCGTCAGGCGATTTCAAAGGCAGAAATGGATGTGCAGCGTGCCAACCGCGATGCGGCGAATGCTGCACTACAGATTGCCCGTGAAGAGCTCAGCCAAATGACGCTGACTGCGCCGTTCACTGGCGTGGCCGCCGCCGTCAACGTTCGCAATCATCAGGTGGTCGCCGCCGGACAGACCATCGCCACGTTGACCCGCAACGATCTGCTCGACGTGGTGTTCAGCGTGCCGGAAAACCTGTTTACCACGCTGGATATGCGCAATCTGAGCTATCGCCCGGTGGTGCGCATCAACTCGCTGCCGGACCGCGAATTCCAGGCCGATTACAAAGAGCACACCAACAGCAGTAACACCAACTCGCTGACCTGGCAGATCATTTTAACCATGCCGCGTCCGGACGATTTTCCCGCAGTGGGCGGCGTCAGTGGCACGGTGACGATTAACCTCGCCAATCTGCCCGCCAACGTGAACCGCGAATCGCTGGTGGTGCCGGTGGAAGCGGTGTTCAATCCCGATAACAGCCAGCGCAATGAGCCGCACGTCTGGGTGGTGCAAGGCAGTGGCGATCAGCTGACGTTAGAGGATCGTAAAGTCAGCGTGGGTGAAGTGACCGATCGCGGCGTGGTGATCACCGCCGGGCTGCATGCCGGTGAGCGCGTGGTCGCTGCTGGCGTCAATGAGCTGCATGCTCAACAACCGGTTCGCATCTGGACGCGTGAGCGGGGGCTGTGATGGATATTTCCCGGCAGTTTATCGATAATCCGGTCCGCGTCTGGCTGGCGATTCTGTTATTGGGCGTCGGCGGTATTTTTGCTCTGCTCAATATTGGTCGTCTCGAAGATCCGGCGTTTACCATTAAAACGGCGGTGGTTGTCACCCACTATCCCGGCGCGTCTGCCCAGCAGGTGGAAGAGGAAGTCACTTTACCACTGGAAAATGCGCTGCAGCAGTTGCCTTATCTGGACAATGTCAGCTCCATCTCCTCCAACGGACTGTCGCAGATTACAGTGAACATTGACTCGCGTTACCACTCAAACCAGTTGCCGCAAATCTGGGATGAACTGCGGCGCAGAGTCGGCGATGCGGCGCGTTTCTTTCCTCCCGGCGTGGCCGCGCCGTTCGTTAACGATGATTTTGGCGATGTGTTTGGTTTCTTCTTCGCTATCTCTGGCGACAACTTCAGCAACCCGGAACTGGTGCAATACGCCGAACAGCTGCGTCGTGAACTGGTGCTGGTGCCGGGCGTCGGTAAAGTGGCGCTGGGCGGCGTGATCCCGCAGCAAATTAATATCGATGTCTCCTTAACGATGATGGCCGCGCGTGGCATTACGCTGCCGCAGCTCGCCAGCGTGCTAAGTCGGCTCAACGTGGTCTCCAATGCGGGCGACATCAAAGCCGGCACGGAATCGATCCGTCTGCATCCAACCGGCGAGTTTCAGAACATCGAGGAGTTGAGCGACTTGCTGGTCAGCCCGCCGGGCGATCACGCCACCACCCGATTGCGCGATATCGCCTCGCTATCGCGCGGGCTGAGCGAATCGCCTTCCAGCATTTACCTCGCCAGCGGACGTCCGGCGGTCACCATGGGAATTTCGTTTGTTCCCGGCGTGAATGTCATTGATGTCGGGCGCGCGCTGGAGGCCAAACTGCAGCAGATGTCGGCAGAAAAACCGGCGGGCATCCAGATCAATGTGTTTTACGATCAGGCAGCGGAAGTGGCGCATTCGGTTAACGGCTTTATTGCTAACTTCCTGATGGCGCTGGCGATTGTGGTTGGCGTATTGCTGATTTTTATGGGCGTGCGCAGCGGCATTATCATCGCGCTGTCGCTGGCGCTCAATGTGCTGGGCACGCTGCTGATCATGTATCTGTGCGGCATTGAGTTGCAGCGCATCTCGCTGGGTGCGCTGATTATTGCGCTGAGCATGCTAGTGGATAATGCGATTGTTATTGTCGAAGGCGTACTGATCGCGCGTCAGCAAAATTCACCGCTAATGACAACCATCAACTTTGTCATTCGCCGCACCGCCTTCCCGCTGCTGGGCGCGACGATTATCGCCATCCTGGCGTTTGCGCCGATTGGTCTATCGCAGGATTCCACCGGCGAGTACTGTAAATCCCTGTTCCAGGTGCTGCTGATTTCCCTGCTGCTGAGCTGGTTCTCGGCGCTGACCATCACGCCGGTGCTGATCAAATGGTGGCTGTTCAAAGCGCAGGCACCGACCAAAGCGGCAGCCGAGGTTTCGCCTTACAACGGCGGTTTTTATCGTCTCTATCAGCGCATGCTCAAGGTGCTGCTCAGGCAAAAAACTGTCACGCTTGCGCTGATGGCGGTGCTGCTGGCGCTGGCGATTTGGGGCTTTGGATCGGTACGGCAAAACTTTTTCCCTTCGGCCAATACGCCGATCTTCTTCGTCGATCTCTGGCTGCCGTACGGCACCGACATCAACGCCACCGAGCAGATGGCCAGCGACATTGAAAAATCGATCACCAGTCAAAAAGGCGTGGTGTCCACCGTCACCACCATCGGCCAGGGCAGCATGCGCTTTATCCTCACCTACAACGGGCAACGCCAGTACAGCAATTACGCGCAGATCATGGTGCGCATGGACGATCAGCGCAATATCGCTGCGCTGTCACACCGCATTGATGCCTATATTGCGCGCCAGTATCCGCAGGTCAACTCCAGCACCAAACGGGTGATGTTTGGTCCTTCGGGCGGCAGCGCAATTGAGGTGCGGATTAAAGGTCCCGATCCCGACAGAATGCGCCTGATCGCCAGCCAGGTTGGCGACATCCTCACCGCCGATCCCGCCACTGACACCGTGCGCAATGACTGGCAAAACCGCAGCAAGGTTATTCGTCCGCAGTTCAATCTGGCGCTGGGCCGCGAGCTGGGCGTCGATAAACAAGACGTGGATAACGCGCTGGAGATGAATTTTACCGGCAGCCGCGTCGGGCTGTACCGTGAAGGCGCTGACCTGCTGCCGGTGATCGTGCGGCCACCGGCCAGTGAACGGCAGGACGCTAATCATCTCAATAACGTGTTGGTGTGGAGCCAGAGCCAGCAACAGTACATCCCGCTCAGCAACGTGGTAAGCGGCTTTACGCTGCAATGGGAAGATCCGCTGATTCTGCGCCGCGATCGCAGCCGGGTGCTCACCGTGCAAACCGACCCGAATCCGCTCAGCAACGATACTTCGGGGGATATTGTGGCGCGCGTGAAGCCGCAGATTGAGCAAATCCCGCTGCCGCACGGCTACAGCATTGAGTGGGGCGGCGATGCGGAGAGCTCCAGTGAAGCGCAGCAAGGCGTGTTTACCTCGCTGCCGCTGGGCTATTTAGTGATGTTCGTGATCACCGTGCTGATGTTTAGCTCGCTGAAAAACGCTGTCGCCATCTGGCTGACGGTGCCGCTGGCGCTGATTGGCGTGACGCCGGGCTTTTTGATCACCGGGATTCCGTTCGGCTTTATGGCGCTAATCGGCCTGCTTAGTCTGAGCGGCATGCTGATTCGTAATGGCATTGTGCTGGTCGAAGAGATCGAACAGCAGAAACTGTTAAAGCCGCAGGCTGAAGCGATCATCTACGCCGCCACTTCGCGTCTGCGCCCAATTCTGCTCACCGCCTTTACCACCGTGCTCGGGCTGGCGCCGCTGCTGCGCGATGTGTTCTTCCAGAGCATGGCGGTGGTGATCATGTTTGGCCTAGGCTTTGCTACGGTGCTGACGCTGCTGGTGCTGCCGGTGATTTATGCCTGCTTCCATCGTCAACAGGTAGCTAGCGCATCATGAATGTGACCGGCCTCAACGTGATTAAAACGCTGGGATGTATGACGGCGGTGACGTTTTTTACCGTGTACAACACCTGGGATCGCTACGATTACGATTATCACTGGATTCTGGCGTTTCTGACCTTTATCTCCACCATCGCCACGCCGCTGTTTTTTGTCGTCGCCGGGATTATGGATGCCCGTTCCGAGCAGGATGTTAACTGGCAGATGGGCAAGATCCGCAATCTGGTGATTGTGTTTCTGTTCTGGATGACGGTTTATTACCTGTGGGAACCCTATCAGCGCGGCTACCTGATTCAGCCATGGTTCGTCTTTTCGTTCATTATTATCTACAGCTTTCACCCGCTGATGCTGTGGCTCAGCCAGCATCGGCGCGCGTTCATTGGGCTGGTGTTTGCGCTGTTAGCCTTTTCGTATGGCTACGATTTGCTGGCGGTACTGCATCCGGAGGATCCGCTGTTCCGGCTTGAGCCGCAGTATCGGCTCTGGACCTGGCTGCTGTTTTATTTAACCGGTCAGTTGCTGTGCGATCCGCTGATTAATGACTGGATGGAGCGTAAAAAGGTGGCGCGCGGCGCGGTGATCGCCCTGCCCTTTATCTACCTGTTTACCTGGTTTTATGAGCAGCACTTCTTTTTTGCGCTATTCAAAGCCGATCGCAATGCCTTTATTCTCACCGGCTCGCAGATCTATCTGCTGGTGGTGGTGCTGGTGATCGCCGCCAGCCAGGTGCGCTTTCGACGCAATGCGATAGTCAAAGAGACCATTCTGGCGGCCATCAGTAAAACCATGACCGGCGTTTATATCCTGCACTACTCGGTTTTCCATCTGCTCACCGCGCTGATTCCGATCACCTCGCTGGCCACCAAACTGACGCTGATTGCCGTGACCTTCGCTGCTTCGGTGCTGCTCTCCAAACTGATCCTCGCCAGCGGCTGGCTGAAAAAAGTCATAATGCTTTAAAGCACGCCGGCAGATTGGGCTGACTGCTGCAATCAATGCGCTCTTTTATTTTCAGCATCATGTAATCAAAAAACGGATTAGAGGTGTTGCGCATTAGCGTATCCAGCCCAACGATCAGGCTGGCGGTTTCACCGCGCAGCGAGATGGTACCGAAGCTAATGCCATAGCGATTCTTCTCCGTCGGCTCGCGACCATACAGCGAGTCGCTGAGCGGGAACGGCACGGCAATATGCGATAACGAATAGGTATCCTGCGGCCAGGCTTCATGCATTGAACGCACGATCTCTTGTGTCTGATCCGCTGGCGTCATGCGCGCCACGGTTTGATAGGTGGTCGGTGACGCGTTAGTGATCACCGTTGAGGCATAGCGGCGCGGCGCAGGCGGCAACAAATCATTGACCGCCGAATAGAGCGCTGGCCTAAACAGCGCGCGTAAGTTCGCGGCCTGGTTTACATCGAACATCACCAGTTCACTGCCGTTGTCCGGTAAATAGCGGTAGAACGCATTGACCACCGCGCGGGTGCTGACGGTGGAATCCAGCACCGACTGGAAAGTCAGCACTGGCGGAAACGCCGTCATATTGCCGCCGCGAATCACATGCAGCAGCTGATCCTGCATCGCCTGAGTCAGCAACCACGATTGACGCGCCGCGCGCACCGGAAACGAGTTGTATTTAAAGGGATTGTATTCCGGGATGATACTCAGCCACGCCGCTTTGGCAAAGCCAGGAATGATGGCGGGCCAGCCGGCTAATCCGGCAAAGCGTGCATAAGCGGTGACGCCAATCATCGGCGACAGCAATACCAACTGTTGCGGCTTCCGCAGCGCGTTATTCTGCAGCGTATCAAGGCTGTATTTCACCGCCAGCGCACCGCCGTTCGAGTATCCAACCAGATGCAAAGGCACGTTGCTGCCCGCCAGGCGCGTCGCTTCCCGCACCGCCAGGCGGGTTGCCGCCATCCACATTTGCCAGTCAACTTTGGTAAGCGAACCGGGCGCCGTGCCATGTCCCGGCAGGCGCGGCACCACCGCCACAAAACCCTTCTGCTGATACGCCTGCGCCAGATAGCGCATGCTGTAGGGCGAATCGGTTAATCCATGCAGCAGCACCACCGCGCCTTTCACTTCGCCCTCTGGTTCAAGGATGTAAGAACGGTTCCAGTCGGTGTCGAATCGCGCCGGATAAACCGGGCTTTGTGTGTTGAAGCGATTGAGTGCCGTTTTCTCATCGTCACCGAGTTGATCGGTCACGTTGATTTTCATGTCGTGGAAAATCGCCGCTTCACGCGTCAGATAATCCGCGAAGCTGGCACGATCGATCTCATCCACCGACATTTCATCCGCCGACCACGTATGCCAGCGATGCAGTGGCGGTCCCTGCTCGGATTGGTAACCACGGATCACCAGGAACATCACCAGCAAAACCAGCAAACCCAAAGCGATGCGCTTAAGGACTTTGCTGATGCGGTCTTTGTGCAACGCGTTGGCGGAATCAGAAGGCATAGCGTACCCAGGCGAACAGCACGTTACCATTGTTGTACGTGCCAGGAATGTAGGTGAACTGCACGTTGAAACGTTTATAACCGGCGGAGAACAGCGGCAAAACAATCGGCAGCGGCACGTAATTGGCGAAGTCATCGCGCGCGGTAATCCCGGCGGTTAACCCAAGTCCAAGACGAAAATCTTGCGCTTGATCCAGATACCAGCCTTTCTCCCAGCCGTATCCGACAATAGGTTGCCATTTGTTATGCGAATCTTTAAACGCCATGGCATAGAGTGCGCTCCAGTTGCCGTCTTCGTTAATGCGAGAGACGCCAAACCCGCCGCCCCACGGCGTTTCATTGTAGTTATCGGTTTTCTCTTTATCGTAGGCGAAGCGGGCATGCCAGCTGATGAAAGGCAGATAGAGATCGTAATACTGCGGTTCCTGCCAGGTTTGTGAAACGTCCTGCTTTAGCCACTCCCAGCCATCGCTGATTGAGTTGGCCGCTGTGGCCGGACAGACAAACAGGGCCAGAGAGAGCAACCAGGCCGCCTGAAGAGTTCGCATCATGTATGCCTCTGAAATTCACCGCCACGAAAAGGAGTGGAAAAGCTGATGTGCTCTAAAGCAGATCAAGCCACTTAACCGGTTAGATTATAGTTGCTTGTTATTGCTATAGGAAATGACCTGGATTAGCTGTGATCGCGTTTTCAACCAAAAGCACGTGAAAGGGATATGTCGATAAAATCGACTTTTATCGACATATGGCCTCAACATGTTTACGCCATCGACACGTTAAACGCATATGTCGATAAAATGCGTTTTTTAAACATTTCGGATGAGACTAAGAAGCCCGGTATGGAGTTCTTCGTTTTTTATCAGAACGGTATCCACTTAATCGCCTAAGCTCATCAGTTAAGCGCCTATCGGTCACCATAAATGGCGACCCTACAAAGGACTGGCGCGCTTTTCGTAGGGTGCGCATTCATGCGCACCTGCATACGTATGCAAATTAATGCTTAACTGAGCGGCATTACCATTGGCAACGGCTGAGCCAGTATATTTCTGCGTCTTTAGAAACAGAAGCTTGCGGCCTATTCTGAATATTCAGTGTGTTTTCTGATTTTAAAAATCAGCTATTTAAATAAGAGTGTGTTGATAAGCCGCTGAAATAGTTATTCGGCTAATTCAAAAATAAGATTAATGAGCTAGCTGATAGTTCCATCCCGATATCAACCAACCGAAAGTGATGGCTTTCACATCTGTTGATTCAAATTTTCACAATCCTTACATTGTTTCTTATATTCTTCTGCGTGGATAACGCCTTATGAATTTTCGCACCGATATTAATGGTCTACGCGCCTATGCTGTGATGCTGGTTATCCTCTATCACTTTGGGTTTTCCAGCGTCAGCGGGGGTTTCCTCGGTGTGGATGTGTTCTTTGTCATCTCCGGATATTTAATGACGGGGATTATTCTGACGCGTTTAAATAAGCAGAACTTCTCTTTATTGGGATTTTATGCTGCGCGCTGCCGCCGCATTATCCCGCCGTTGATGGTGCTGTGCCTGATATTAATGCTGGTGGGCTATTTCCTGATGCCGCCGGATGAATATAAGAAAATGGCGGAGCATGCCGTATCTAGCCTGAGTTTTATTTCGAATGTGGTCTATTTCAAACAGGGCGGCTATTTCGAAACCGGCTCGGTGTATAAATGGTTGCTGCATACCTGGTCATTAAGCGTTGAGTGGCAGTTCTATTTGCTGTTACCGCTGGCGCTGATGTTCACGGCACGTTTTCTACGCCAGCAGTTTGCCTGGGCGATGGGCATCGCCGCGCTGCTTTCATTCGGACTGGTGCTCGTGATGGTAGCGACCAACTTCCATCTCACTGCGACCTATTATCTGCTGCCAACCCGTGCATGGGAGATGCTGGCAGGCGGATTGGTCTATCTGGCGCCGAAATCCGCGCTCAGCGGTCAACGCGCGGTTCCGCTGCTGGGCATTATTGGGCTGATTGTCTGTGCGCTGTTGTTTGATGAAAGCTCGGCCTGGCCGGGCATCATGACGCTGATTCCAGTGTTACTGACCGCGATGATCATCCATGCCAACGTGCAAAACAGCATCTGGTTCAACAACCGAATTGTGCAGCACATCGGTAAAACCTCGTATTCGATCTATCTGTGGCACTGGCCGCTGTGGGTGTTTTGGCATCTGGCCGATTGGCCGATCACGCTAGTTAGCCAGGCGATGCTGATTCTGCTGTCACTCGCCACCGGTTGGGCGTCATATGTGCTGGTAGAAAACAAACACGGCTGGCTGAGTGGCAAAACCTACGTGACGCTGGGACAAACCGCGTTGGTGCTGCTGCTGGGTGTGCTGATCGTGGCAAAGGCAGGATTTCCCTCGCGCGCGCCGCAAGTGGTCGCCAGCATCAAACAGTATTCACTGGAGCGATTTGTACGTGGCGAAAACTGTTTTGTGTTCAGTGGCACCACGTCTCCGCAATGCGTCTTCGGCAATGCCAGCCAGGTTAATCTGGTGGTATTAGGCGACAGCCACGCCGCCGCGATGCTCTCTTCGATTGTCGGCAGCGCCAGACCGGAGGATTCAGTGGTGTTTATCGCGCAATCCGGATGCCCATCTGTTCCGGATATCCATCGCAGTGCTAGCCCCGATTGCGGTGGTTTTGTGAAGAATGCCATCGCGGATATCGAACGGAAATATCCCCATGCGTCGGTGCTGATTATTAACCGCTTATCCTTCTATCTACATGGCGATTATGGCAGCGGCAGCAATACGCCTAAATACTCATTCATCAATGACGGCAGCTCAATTGCTGCCTATCAGCAGCATTTCGGTGCGGCGGTGAAACGGCTCGCCACGCATCGTCGGGTGTTTATCATGACGCCGGTTCCCGAGTTTGGTTACGACGTGATCTATCGCATGTCGCGCGATGCCATGCGCGGCAAAGCATTGGCTGTTCAGCAGACGCGCGCCGAGTATCAATCTCACAATCAGGAGACGTTGGCGATGCTCAACAACATCGCGGCTCAATCGCCAAATGTCGCCCTGCTTGATGCGACCCAGGGATTCTGCGACAACAGCTTCTGCTACGGTTCCAAAGATGATGTGCCGCTGTATCGCGACGATAATCATCTTTCCGAAGTGGGGAATAAAAATCTGAATGGCGTGTTTGGTGGCATGTGGAAAATGATCGACAGGATTTAGCAGCCGTTCAGCCATCCAGGCCTTTAAACGGTTAAAATAATTAAACTTATTCGTTGCTAAATTATTATCGCTATGTCTTAATGCATCACCGGTTTGGAACACAGACCTTATGAAAGCAGTTTTAGTAAAGCAGTCCTCAGTTCAAGTGTTATCCACAGATATCCTTCTTCGAGAGCCTCCTCCTAAGTGCCCAATAAGTAAATCTTTCACTTCAGGCCAAATTCGCCGCAATTGAGTGGCTCATCAAATAAGGAATTATCTATGTCTAACAAAATGACTGGTTTAGTAAAATGGTTTAACTCTGATAAAGGTTTTGGCTTTATCACTCCAAACGATGGCAGCAAGGATGTATTCGTCCATTTCTCTGCTATCCAGAGCGACAACTACAAAACGCTTGATGAAGGTCAGCAAGTTTCCTTCACCATTGAAAATGGCGCCAAAGGCCCTGCAGCGGGCAACGTTACTCCGCTGTAAGCCGCGCTCATTATCCGCGACGCTTACAATAGCGATGAAGACAATAGTCTGAGCAGATAAGAACCGCTGATAATAAAAAACCCGCTTAGTGCGGGTTTTTTGTTGTCTAAAATTTAAATCAGAAGGAAATAAGATGCTTTTGCCAGATTTGAGTTTTAAACAAACGTTATATCAACCGTCAGTTCGACTATGAGTCGTCCGTTATTTGTTTCACTTGATGGACCCAAGGGCGTCGGTAAAACCACGCTTTTAGAAGCCATTGCGAAAGTACTCAGGGCAGAAAACATCAAGGTAATCCGACTTAGCGAGAAAAACAGCGATCCTTACAGAAAAGAAACAATGGCCCTTGTGAACCGGCTCGCCAGAAATCCTTCGCTGGCTTTAGAGTTGGAAGTTTGCGCGCGCTTTGCTGATAGCCGTGCATGGATTTCCCAGCATGTGCTGACTAAACAGCCACCGGACAGCCTAATTTTAATGGATCGATGGTACCCGTCGGAAGCCGCGTTTCGCCGGATGGTTCCCTTTGCAGAGATTTTACAGCTAAACATTGACCGAAACGTGCGAGCGCCGGACCTGCATGTTGGGGTTGTTACTGCCCCCGATATTTCATGGGCAAGGGCTGCAGCGAGATCGCGTGGGTTAAGCAGTACCGTGATTCATAAGCTGGACGATCATGTCGCTTGCACCCAGGCGTTCGAGCAGACCGTTGCAGAACACGGCTGGGTTTTATGCCGTAATGAAGGAACAATTGAACACGCAACGAAGCAGGTTATTACCGAGATTTACAGCGTGCTCGGATGCCCATTGGCTTGAGTGCTGTTAGACAAATTTTCTGCCACATCCCGTTAAACCTTTCAATGATTATCTGCAAGCTAATCTAATAATTCATTGAGCTTTTCATCAGAGAACTGCCGTTCATAAATTACGTTTCATTTAAGGATGTGATTCATCTTATGATGCCTAATCATTATTTCACTATGTCAATCACAATAATTAGAATTTACTGAGAACCGTCCCCCCTCTTGATCCAGACGGAATAAATAATGACACCCGCTTAAGCGGCTAATAACGGCAATGAATAGTCACCTTAGAAATATAAAAAAAATTTAAAATCCCATGGCTTTTAGGAATTAACCTTTAGCTAAATCCTATATAGCGCCTACAGTTTGCATTGAGGTTGTCATAAACGTGAAATGGAGGATGTTATATGTCTTTTCAACACGACGGGAAAGGCTACGTCATTATTGGCGAAGCGGCACTGAGCATCGCCTTAGGCCAGAGAGTTGTCAGCTTGCAATCGTTGATTGACGAACTGGACCATATGGCAAATGCAGGCGGCAGCAATGCAAGATTGTCTGATATTTCTGAAGCCGTAAGCTGGCTGAAGAGTTTTGAAGAGCCCGATCGCGCTGTCCGCAACGTGCCTTACCTGCAGACGCTTGCAGGCTTGAACGACGAAACGAACTGACGCTTAAGGACGTAGTCCGGCTCTGGCCGGAAGACGAAGACGAGGATGACCTCAACGGTCGCGTTTAAACGTGTACCGGCCGGAGAAAATGTCAGGGACGACACTCTCCACACTATTAATCAACGCTCTTTTATTTGGCAATATTCATTTCCCATTTCTGGTTCACATACCAAAATCTTCATTAATTAAAGCATGCGCTTTCTTGAAAACGATTTCATTTAGATCATCTACAATTTGAGACTTTTCTTTATAACTAAGCAATGTGTTTACATTTATCTTTATTTAAGATAATTATCAGCCAGTTGGGTAGCTACTCTCACATTTTCTACTTGATAATTAGAAGTCTTTGGCCGATCTCGAGGACCTTAATCCATTTTTTTACTACACTAATATCATCGGTAACCGAAAATATTGGAGGAAACGCAGTGTTATTTCATGATGAAGAACAAGGCCACATCATTATTGGCGAGGCAGTGATTAATCTTGCTGTGAGTCACAAAGAAATCAACATTAATTCTCTCATTATTGAACTGGGCACCATGGCCGAAGGCGATGCCAGCGATAGCAGGCTGGCACAGATAGCCGACGCCAGACGTTGGCTAAAAGCATATGCAGAAACGTCTCCTCGAAATCGCGAAGAGCTACGCTGGCTTTCGGCATCCAGGCACTTGGGCATTACACGGAGAGAAAGCTAATCAGTGTCCAACGCTGATTCTGTTGAAGGATGCGCCTAAGGGCGCTCCGTAGTTTGTTGATAACTGACTGAATTTA
Organism: Pantoea trifolii; assembly: GCF_024506435.1. Taxonomy (NCBI): domain Bacteria; kingdom Pseudomonadati; phylum Pseudomonadota; class Gammaproteobacteria; order Enterobacterales; family Erwiniaceae; genus Pantoea; species Pantoea trifolii. The sequence continues at coordinate 704,632 of NZ_JANIET010000002.1, forward strand.
GCGGCTCCCCTTTTTTAGTGTTGTTACCCACCAATCAATCACTCTCCTATTTGCTATATCCCTTCTCCTTTGTTCTGAACTATCAAAGTTCAATCGTTTGTCCCAAAATCAAACATAACCATTTGAATACAATCAATAGAGTTCTTTCACTAAAAAATTAAAGCTGTACAAGTTAGTAAAACCTGTACAATTTTGAAAATATTGTCTAACTTTAGGTTCAGACTGAATCAACTACAAAGCAATCTACTATGAGGTTCGCATGCGTCAGAGTGTCTCAAAATTTCCCGATACGGCCAGCGATATTGCACATTATTTCAGCAAGGCGACCGCTCCAACTCAGCAAGAAACGCTGGGGCAAATTGTTGTCGAAATTCTGCGTGCTGGTAAGAATCTCAATCGTAAGGCTATCTGCACTAAGCTGTTAAGACGTCTCGAAGTCGCTGCCACATTGGAGGAAGAGCGCCACTATCAGACTTTGATCGGCATGCTTTTTGATCGCTAATTTTATGTGTTATGGAGTGATCTTGACATGAACATGTCAACGTATTTTGGATTAAAACCGATCATCAGTTGATTACATCGATTTTAAGACGTGCCATAACAGAAATATGCGCTAAATTTAGTTCTGGATGTGTTTTGCCTGGGTGATTGGCACAGAAATGTTGAGCCCGGCCTTGCCAGGATCTAAAGCTTAATAGCGTAAAAAATCCTTTAAACGTAGCCGCAGAGATATCTGATAACAAGGAGAGAAAATGCAACAAAGCACACAGCAAACGTCCCGCGAAATAGACATTAATTACCATCTCCAGAAAGCAGGTGATAAACATTCTGCGGAGACGGCCCTGATTGATTCTGCGGTACAAAAGTTAGTGAGCCAGGGTAAGAGTGTCACCAATAGCGCGCTCATTTTGCACCTCATCTCGGAAATTGAAAGTACCACTGATCTTCTGCAACTTGACGCGTTACTCAACGCGTTAAAAGTTGTGGTGGGCTTTACACCTGATGAAGAAGAACGTTGGGCATTTTTCTATTGGTGAGTGAAGCCTCAGGGAATTGAGGTTTCAATATTGTCATCATGGACGAAGTGGTCAGGGAAGCGGGGAATAAATACAGCACTCCCCGCTGAAAGGCGTATAGGATAGAGAGTCTTTATTAGTCGTCTTCATTAGGCGTATGGCCCACAACAATTTCAAGGCAGTTGCGTAGCACATCAAGTTGCTCGATGTCGGTGGCGCTTTCCAGCTCCGCTATCAGGCTCAAAATAATAGCCTTATTCGTCACTCTTCCACTCTCTGCGATCAAAGACTTCACAATGATACCAATAACTTCTTTTTCCTGTGAATACTGGTCACCAGTGCTTTGTAAATAGGTTTGAAGGTCTGACTCGATTGTATTCTGCTGCATAAAATGTCCTTACTGAGGTACGCATTTTTTGTTTCTCTTCCACGCCTTTAAGCCTTGTACCAGCGTTAATGTCGGGTCGAGTCGTCATTACCGTATTTGTCTATATCGAAATTCGCCATTTGTTCTCTGTCTCCAACCTTAGGAGAGTCACTTTCTGCGATTTCACTCATAACGTCCTGTATAGCAAGTTTTGTCGCATGCGCCCGTTCTTCATCCTGTTCAGCTTCAAGCATGAACTGAAGCTTCGCAAGGAGCGCTCGTCGCGAAATTCCCGCTTTTTCCTGCAGCAAAGCTAACACTGCCTCCCCAATGAGCAGGTCACACAGCTTTTCCTCACCGTGATTTTTCATATCAACCTTTACTGCTGATAGGAGTGCGAGGCGTGACTGAAATACTCAGCATTAACGATCACTGAATAGGATGTACCTAGGTTTTGTTGCAAAGAAACCTCACGTGTTCATAATTTAACCAGCTCGCCATGAGATAAAGTTATACAAGGATTGGTAAGTTGTACAGTTTTATTAGCATTAATTTATGAATAATTTTCAAGAGATAGGTTAAGTAAATAAAACGTTTTTTAATGGCAGGAAAAAATGACCTCTGAAAGTGGAAATCCCTAACGCTTTCAGAGGCGATGCAAAGCATCATTCGTTACGTGCGGAGAGTACCGCTGGGTCAATTTATAGAAGAATTAAAAAAATGCACGGGTTATATTTTTTTATTTTTCACCTATTACAGTCATTTAAATTACATCTTTATAAAATGAAACCGCTTCGGTTATTTATGGAATTGAGTACTGAAAAAAACCATTTTAATTGGCGTTGCGGGAAGTACCATTCAATGATTGATGTCTTAGTGAAATCAGCTGTTCAGTTGGTGGATACCATTACGGCTTTTCTCGCGAAGATAAAAGGTTAATTGATACGGTTTTACCGACGCTTTCATTTTATGCGTGGACCTGACTTGCAACAGTAAAATACAGTGACTACTCTTTTTTCGCTTCGTACTTTGTACGACGTCACACACAGCACGCTGAGCGTGCGAGAGCCTTTCCCCTTGTTCATTTTTCCTACCCCGCTCCGGGCGGGGCTTTTTTTACAGTCCTACCCTACCTGATACGGAACCAGATGGCATACATCGCCGGTAAAAACACCAGCGTCATGATGGTGCCACCCAACGTCCCACCAATGAGCGTGTAAGCCAACGTGCCCCAGAACACAGAGTGCGTGAGTGGAATAAATGCCAGAATCGCTGCTAGCGCTGTCAGGAGAACTGGCCGGGCACGCTGCACCGTTGCCTCGACGATAGCCGTGAAGGGATCGTGGCCTTCCCGCTGATTCTGATGTATTTGTCCGATCAGAATCAGCGTGTTGCGCATAAGAATTCCTGACAGCGCGATCAGCCCGACCAGCGCATTGATGCCGAAGGGCTGCTGGAACAGCAGCAGCATGGGCACAACGCCAACCAGCCCCAGCGGTGCGGTCAAAAACACCATCACCATCGCTGCCATGGAACGCACCTGCAGGATGATGATTAGCAGCGTCAGGGCAATCATGATCGGGAACAACGGGAGCATCGCTTGGGTTGCTTTACCCGACTCCTCAATCGAGCCCGCCTGTTCAATGCGGTATCCCGGCGGCAATGATGCGATGAATGGCTGGAGTTCCCGGCTCAACGCGGTAGAGACATCCGGTGGCTGCAATCCGTCGGCAATATCGCCGCGCACGGTTATCGTTGGCGTCCTATCGCGGCGACGTAGCAACGGATCTTCCATGCGGATTTCAGTCTCACCCAATTGGGATAGCGGAATGCGCTGGCCATCAGATCCGGCCAGCGTCAAAGCGTCAAGGCGCGCGGGATCGAGGCGCACCTCTCCTGCTGCCCGGCCGGTCACTTCCACTGAGCGGATATCTTCACGAATCGCCGTAATAGGTGCACCGCTCAGCAGGAACTGCAGCTGACGAGCCGCACCAGCAGGCGTCAGCCCCATGGCCTGCAGTCGATCTTGATCCAGCCTGAAATGCATTACCGGCACACGTGAACCCCAGTCGGTGTTGACGGTGCGCATCATCGCGCTGGTCTGCATCAGCACTTTCACCTTCGCGGCCAGCTGACGCAGCACGTCTGGATCGGGCCCCATCACCCGGTAAGCGACCGGAAAAGGCGAATAGGGACCAAAAACCAGCTGCGTGACGCGCACCTGCGCTTCTGGCGCGAGCCCATCAGCCGCCGCTTCTCGCAGACGCTGTTTTAGTGCATCGCGGTCGTGCTCGCCATTGGTCAGCACCACGATTTTGGCAAATGAGGGATCCGGCAGCTCCGGCGCCATCGCCAGATAGAAACGCGGTGCGCCCTGCCCGATATAGGCGGTTACCGTGCGGGTTTCTTTTTGCTTTTTTAGCCATTGCTCAATCCGCGCCGTGGTCAGGCTAGTCTGCCCTATGGAGGTGCCGTAAGGCATTTGCACTTCAACCAGCACCTCAGGACGATCGGATGTTGGGAAGAACTGTTTTTTCACCAGCCCCATGCCCATGATCGCCAGCACAAAGCAGCCAATCACCGCGCCTGCCACCCACCACTTCTGCGCGATGACTTTGGTCAGCAGCCGTCTGAAGCGATTGTAGTGGCGAGTGTTGTAGATTGCCGCGTGACCACCCGCCACCGGCTTGATATCCGGCAGCATTTTCACGCCCAGATAAGGCGTAAACAGCACGGCCACCCCCCACGAGGCAATCAGGGCAATCCCCACGATCCAGAACATATTGCTGGTGTATTCACCTGCGGTGGATTGTGCGAAGCCGTTGGGCATGAAGCCAATCGCGGTAACCAGCGTGCCGGCGAGCATCGGCGCGGCCGTATGGCTCCAGGCGTAAGCCGATGCTTTGATGCGGTCATAGCCCTCTTCCATCTTCACCACCATCATCTCTATCGCAATGATGGCGTCATCAACCAGTAAGCCCAGTGCGAGGATGAGTGAACCCAGCGTGATGCGGTCAAAGTTTTTTCCCGTGGCGGCCATCACCACAAACACCACGGCAAGCGTCAGCGGAACCGCGGCAGCAACCACGATACCCACGCGCCAGCCCATGCTCACAAAACACACCACCATCACCACCAGCAGAGCCACGAAGAACTTCACCATGAACTCATCGACAGCCGAACGGATGTTAACCGCCTGATCGGAAACGTTGGTAAGCGTCATGCCCAGCGGCATGTCGCTATTTATGTCACGGACCTCTTTTTCCAGCGCCTTACCCAGCTCAAGTCCGTTCCAGCCTTCTCTCATCACCACGCTCAGCATCAGCGCGGGTTCACCCTCATTACGGATGAGGAAATCGGGCGGATCGACATAGCCACGTTCGACCTTGGCCACGTCGACAAGCCGCAGCGTGTGGTTACCGGAGACGACCGGCGTATTGCGGATTTTTTCGAGCGTATCCAGCGCGCCGTCAAGGCGGATAAACACCTCGGGCCCGCGCGTTTGTATCGAGCCGGCAGGTGCCAGGGCATTCTGCCCGTTCAGGGCGTTAAATATCTGTTCCGGTGTGATGCCCAGCGTAGCGAGGCGATCGCTGGAAAAGGAGACATAAATACGTTCTGCCTGTTCACCAGTAATGGTCACTTTTTTTACACCCGCAACGTGCAGCAGCTGCTGGCGGAGTTTTTCGGCATCGCGGGCCAGATATCGCTGCGGTTCATCCTTTGCTTTCAATGCATAAAGGGCAAAAACCACATCCGAGAATTCATCGTTCACCATCGGCCCGATCACACCCGCCGGCAGGTTGCGGGCCTCATCGCTGATTTTTTTGCGCGCCTGGTAAAACTGCTCCTGCACTTCAGATGGCGGCGTGCTGTCCTGAAGGGACAGCATGGTGTAGGCCATTCCGGGACGGGTATAGGTCTCGGTACGGTCGTACCACTTCAGCTCCTGCAGCCGCTTCTCCAGCGGCTCGGCCACTTGATCCTGCATCTCCTGCGCGGTGGCGCCGGGCCAGGCGGTGATGACCGTCAGCTGCTTGACGGTGAACGGGGGATCTTCCGCGCGTCCTAATCCGAGGAAGGCCATTACGCCTGCGACCGTAACAAGAATGATCAGGAACAGCGTTACTGATCGTTCTCGCACTGCTAGCGCCGACAGATTAAAGCGGTTGCGACTCATGGCGTGGCTCCTTGCGACCCAGGCATTGCGGTGCGCACGACTTCGCCTTCATGCAGCAGATGCACACCTAGCGCAGCCACCTGTTCCCCACTCTGCAGCTGACCTGACACGCGCGCACTGTCGTCGCTGATGCCGAGTAGCGTCACGGCACGCCAGCTGACTTTGGCGGGCTTACCCTCCACCAGCCAGACGCCAGCACCGCGTCCCGCATCCCACACCGCACTGAGCGGTACTGACCATGATTCTTGCGCCGCCGCAGACTCCGGGATACGCAAAGTAACGGTTGAACCCAGCGGAGCACCGGCGGCGGCACCGCTCAGCACATAGCGTGCTTCGTAGGTACGTGTTGCCGCATCAGCCGAGTCAGACAATTCGCGCAGCCTGGCATCGTTCTCGATCCCACTGCCGTAGAGGATCGCCGTGGCGGATGATCCAACCTGCGGCCGCAGCGTCTCAGGCAGACTAACCATCGCTTCACGCTGACCGGCGCGGGCGAGGCGCACCACAGTCTGGCCGGCGCTAACCACCTGGCCTGCATCGGCCAGCGTATCGACCACCACGCCATCTGCATCAGCGCTCAGTACGGCATATTGCGAGGCATTTAACGCCACGCGAGCCTGCGCCTGCGCCGCACTCAGCTCGGCACGCGCGGCATCTGCAGCTGCACGAATTTGACTGTAAGACGATGCAGAGACCGCGCCAGAACCCACCAATCCTCGATAACGTTTCTCATCATCACTGGTCTGGCGCGCCCTTGCCTGAGCAGCGGTTACCGCTGCCTCTGCTGCACGGACCTGCAACGCGAGATCGGCGGGATCGAGCCTCAACAGCACTTGGCCGCGTTTAACGCTTTGCCCCTTATCGATTAGCCGCTCAAGTACCTTACCCGACACGCGAAAACCCAGGTCGCTCTGAAAACGTGCTGCCACGATGCCGGTAAAAGCGCGCGATTGCCCCGCAGCAGGCTCGACTTTAGCCGTTCTGATAAGTGGCGGCCGCGAGCGCGGATCGTCAGCGGCTGATGAAGGTTCGCCGCAGCCAGTCAGAATGACCGGCAGCAGACAGACGACTGACAACAACGGAAGATGCCGGAGCATGGGTTACCTTACTCAAGAAAAGTATGAGAACGCCATTCTCTGACTAGTGACCAATTATGTCAATGGTCACAAACTACGGTGTGAGACTTCTCAGCACCAATGCAGCTAATTGATTTGCATCTTCTCCGGCAGTATCCAGTGAGATTTGCAGCTGTAATGGATCGGCAAGAGGTCTGAGTACCAAATATACGGCCATCGCGGTTTCATCTAGCGGTGTTTTCCGCTCAAATTCCCCCGCCGTGCGTCCTTCAAGCAGGATGGCGAGCACCCTTTCACGCAGTGCAGCTTCATATTGCACCGCAGCAGGCCAGTGCTCACGTGATGAGGCGGCGGCAATGTCATACAGTCGACGCTCGCGGAAAAACAGTTCACAGCCCGCCACAGCAAGCGTCTGAAACAATTGCCTTATTTTTTCCGTAGCCGAAGGCGATTTCTCCAGCGCAGCGTTTAGCCGTTCAGTAATATCTGCAAGGCAACTGGCGCAGATGACTTCACCAATCTCCTGCTTAGAACCGAAAAACTTATAAATATAGGCTTTGGAGAAGCCTATGGATCGTGCGAGGTCGGATACGGTGGTTTTCTCAAAGCCGTAATGGCTAAAGTATTCCATTGCAGCAGCCACAATCTGATCGCGGATGGTGTGATCGGATGGCCCACGGATGGCGGCGGCATTTTTTTTCTCTGTCATATTTCAACTTTGCTCGGTGAGCTGATGTAAAACGATGAGTGACCAGTGATTATTTTGGTCACAATTTCAGATCGCTTCAAGCCCAGATTGATTTCATCAAAACCTTAGCGGAATCTATGGATAATCGCTTTCAATGATTCCTTTCGCCCTGCGGGGCACACCGCTTGCGGATACGGACCGGGCTCGTCAGATTCTGATCCAGCATCATTTCTTTGAAGGGGTAAACCGCGTTTAACCTGCTTTTGAATGGATTATTGCGTTTAGGGGAGCTGATTATTTACGTTTTTGTTTTAGGTTTCCCGCCCTGCATAGCCATCTTATTTTCAAAATCATTTGGCGACATTAAAAATAATATCGCTGTATGGGGAGGCGGAGTTTCAATATTAACATTAACGCCTTCCATGGCGCTTTATTACTCATTTACCGTCGAAGAAATCGTCCGGGAGTTGCCCAGGTGGCATATTAATAACACTATTATTGTCTGCTCCTTCATTTTTCATATACGTGACCCGCGCAAATTCGGGTATCACAACATAGGGATATGCTGGACCCTCGTCACGAAAACGATGCATATCTTCAATAAATTCATTCTGATAACAGATCGTTTTTTCAGGATGCTGACCTTCCCCCGCGATCCACTGTGGAAAAAAGATGGTTCCATGAATAACTTTTCTTTCAATATCAAACAGTAAGCTCACACAGGTTCCGGTTGGTTCATGCCAGTCCACTTTATAGATTCCAGGCGCGAACTGTACCGCATTCATCTCCTGATTGGTTACCCATCTTCCACCGACGAGTCCCTGATGTATACGGTAATCACAGGTATGATCGTTTCTTGCATACCATTCGTATTTCCATCCATTATCATAGGTATATACAAAGTGTGTACCTACAAACGCAGACAAATCTTTGGATATATCGTTTAACGTTCCCGATTCCATGACCACCTCATATTATGTTGCTAAAGGGAGTAATAAGAGAGTAGACGCTCATATTCTTCTTGCAAGAAAAATGAGAATTTCATATGAGTTGATTTATTACAATTTAATTATTTACTTATAATGTGCTTATTACACTTAGAAATATGCAGTGCAATGTTGCGGTAGGATAGGCTGTTACATACCTCTTCGGTTCACTAAAGTGATATTATCGTCTGCTAGAATATTCTGGCCAAATCATAAGGTGATCCTGCTTAAAACATAGCTATGCGAGTCTCTTGAGTGCGGCAGAGCGTTCACGAGGTTGTCGTTATCGATTATGTGGTTATCATTTCTTTTTTGAATCACTGCTGGCTTCTAAGGATTGTCCGCTAACATGCCTGTAAACTTTGATCTCAACGATCTTTATGCCTTCCGTGCACTGGTTGAATACAGTAATTTTCGGCTTGCGGCAGAGTCCATCTGCCTTTCTCAATCAGCATTAAGCCGCAGAATTGAAAAGCTGGAATCGGCGTTAGGTATCAAGCTATTCGACAGAACCACCCGGCGTGTCACGCTAACACTTTATGGTCAGACTTTTGCTGAACGTTCAGATCAGTTACTGGCGAATGTGGAAATGGTATTAGCGGATATCGATAAGGTCAGTCAGGATCGGTTGGGACTGGTCACCGTTGCTACGGTACCCTCGGCAGCTTACTATTTCATGCCCGGTGTCATCCGCCGTTTCCAGACACGCTATCCACGAGTACGCGTGAAAATTATTGATAGCAGCGCAGGTAATGTCATTGAAGCGGTAGCCAGTGGTCAGGCAGACTTCGGCATCTGTTTTGCGAGAGATCTGCAAGCTAATATCGAATTTCTACCCTTGACGGGCGATGCCTACGTAGCGGCCTGCAGGCGTGATCATCCACTAGCCAGTAAAAAAAACCTGACCTGGCGAGAGTTTTATCAGCAGGATTATATTGAGCTGGATAAGACCTCCGGGAACCGCAATCTGCTAGATAAGCTGCTGGAACACATCATTCCTGAGCGCCCCAGTATCTGCGAAACCCGTCATGTGACCACCATGCTGGGTATGGTTGAAGCGGGTATCGGCATTGCTGCCGTGCCCGCTATGTCGATGCCGATGTCAGAGCATTCAGTGTTAACACAGGTTGCACTGACTGAGCCGGTGGTAAAGCGTACGGTTGGCTTGATCAGGCGCAGTGGCCGTATGCAGTCCTATGTGGCAGCTGAGTTAGAGAAGTTGATTACTGAACAGTATCATGTTGTTTTACCGGCAGTTTAGTCGTCACAGATCGCAACCCGGTAGCGCGAAGGGTATTTTGCGCCTCTGCCGAAGAGAGGAAGTTCAGTAACGCTTTGCCCTCCTGCCCGTTTTTTGCTTTGGCGGTCACCGCACCGGCAAAACGGGTAACGTATTGCACATCTTCAGGCAGTTCACCAATAAAGGCGACGCCCGGCACAGGCAGCAATTCACTCACTTGCTGGAAACCGATAGCATAGTGGCCTTTAGCCACTTCGGACGCGACCGGAATGCGCTCTATCATATGCGCTTTTGATTCCACCTTGTCTTCAATGCCCAGTTTTTTAAATAGATGACTGCTGACATAGCGGCCGCTGGCACTGTCAGAATAAGCAATAGATTGGGCTTGCAAGAGAGTATTGCGCAGATCTGCATCCGTTTTGATAACCGGTTTTGGCTCACCTTGTTTGACCACCATACCAATTGAAGAGTCGGCTAATTCCACGCGCGAACCCGGCTGAAGCCAGTTATCCTTTTCCAGATTGTTCAACGCATCACCCACCATAATCACCACATCCGCATTCTCACCGCGCGCCAGGCGCGCCGGAATAGCCTGAGGCGTCTTCCCCATTGAGGGGCCGGATATCAAAATAATCTTGTTGCCGCTTTTGGCTTCAAATTGTGGGGCCAGTTTTTCCAGCGCCGCTTTGAATCCACCCGAAATCATGACGGTGACGTCTTTGGCTGACACTGAAAAACTAACGGAAATAAATAACAGCGTGGAGACAAGTGAACGATGTATTTTTTGCATGATGTCATTCCTGAGCTAACCCGCGGTTTGAAGTGATAACGCGCTGCGACGGTATAAATAAAAGGTTGCGAGCAGTGCACATACGGCAGCAAAGCTCATCCAGTAGCCGGGCGAGGCCTTATCGCCGGTGTACTCAATCAATGCGGTTGAAATAACCGGCGTGAATCCGCCAAAAATAGCGGTTGCCAGACTGTAGGCCAGAGAGAACCCCGCAACCCGCACTTCCACCGGCATAATCTCGGTTAACGCTGGGATCATGGCGCCGTTGTAAAGTCCGTAAAGGAAGGACAGCCATAACAGCACTGTCAGCATCATGGAAAAGCTGGGCGCTTCAGCAAGCAGGCTAAGCGCCGGATAGGCAGTGATCAGCGCCAGCATCGCCATGGTCACCAGAACGGGCTTGCGGCCAAAACGGTCTGACAGGGCACCGCCAACCGGTAGCCAGAAAAAGTTTGATATCGCAACCAGCAGAGTCACCAGCAGGCTGTCAGAAGCGCTCAGCATCAGCACCTTTTTACCAAAAGTAGGTGCATATACGGTGATCAGATAAAACGCAGTGGTGGTCATGGCGACCATCAACATACCGGCGACAACAACCTGCCAGTTTGCTAACAGCGTTTTAAACACGTCACGCATTGCCAGATGACTGCGACGGGCGGTGAACTCTTCGGTCTCTTCCAGTTTACGGCGCAAGACAAAGATGAAAGGAACAATCAGGCAGCCAAACAGGAAAGGCAGACGCCATCCCCACTCGCGCAGGGTGCTTTCTTCCATTACCTCATTCAGTGCGAAGCCCATGGCCGCTGCAACCATAATGGCCACTTGCTGGCTGCCAGATTGCCAGCTGGTATAAAAGCCCTTACGGCCTGGCGTGGCAATCTCTGCCAGATAAACGGATACGCCGCCTAACTCTGCGCCCGCTGAGAAGCCTTGTAATAAACGACCGCATAGCACCAGTAACGGTGCCCAGAGCCCAATCGTTTGATAGGACGGAATCAGAACAATCAGGAAAGTCCCCGCCGCCATGATCGACAAGGTCACAATGAGCCCTTTACGTCTGCCAACTTTATCAATGTACGCGCCCAGCACGATTGCACCGACCGGACGCATTAAAAATCCCGCGCCAAACACCGCGAAGGTCATCATCAGCGAAGCAAATTCACTGCTGGCCGGAAAAAAAGTATGGGCGATGTAAGTGGCATAAAACCCGAACAGAAAGAAGTCGAATTGTTCCAGAAAATTGCCTGAAGTCACCCGCAGTATCGCGCTGCATCGGGTTCGAGTGGTCATGGGTAGGTTAGAGGAATGCATGTTTATCTCCAGTTTGTCATTGGCGCTTTTGCAGCGCCTGCTTCTGCAGACTGGATGAGCGAAACAAACTTAATAAGCGCAATAAACTCATGAGTTGATGCGTTTGACGCATTAATTAGAGCTTAAAATTTCATTAACAAGCTGTAACGGTGTATTAACAGCTTCTCCGTTCAACACGGTGTTCATTGAAGCCTAAAAACGTTATATCGATTTTGTGACAAGGTTCATAACGAGCGCGCAGTAAAAATAGAGCAGTGGGCAATGAGGAATGATGGGTAGAGTGATGCCAGACCGACATCACTCCATAAAACCGTTAATGCTGACTTCAGGCAGTGGTATTAATATTGCGCCCAATTGCCGGATTTGCCGGCAACTGAGGAATTGAATCCAGAATACCTGCCGCCATCGTTTGCTGATTATCCAGCGTCTTCTTCAGCACCAGCGTGCTGATTTTATTCGCCAGTTCCATGTTATCAAGGCCGGTAGCCAGTGATGTAATTTGTGATACATCCATCATGCTCTCCTGATTACTACGAATATTGAGTAGCTAAAAAGCCAGAAACAGTTATCGGCAATTTGGCGAAATACTTTATATGTGGCATCCCTCACGCATGATTGCGCTGCCTCAACGCATAGGCCAGCACCACCACAAAGCACAGCAGCGGCAAACTGTATGCCACGGCGGTACCGACGTGGTCAGAGAGCAGGCCCATGAAATAGGGCATGATCGCGCCGCCGACAATCGCCATGATCATAAACGAGCTAGCCTGTTTGGTGGATTCTCCAAGATTTTTAACGCCCATGGCAAAGATGGTTGGGAACATGGTGGACATAAAGAAGAAGATGGCGATCAATGCAACCACGGAAACATCGCCTGCGCCCAGCATCACAATCGCGCACAGCACGATGTTGATGAGCGCGTAAGCCGCCAGCATTGCAGCCGGTTTGACCCGACCCAATAACCAGGTTGAGAAGAAACGTCCGAGCATAAAGCAGATCATCGCAACCGAAAGCATATAAGCCGCGCTTTGGTTGGTCACACCGTGCCAGTGTTCGGTGGCGTAGTTAATAAAGAAGGCGCCCACGCCAACCTGCGCGGCAACATAAAAGAACTGCGCAATTACGCCGCCGACAAAATGTTTTTGTTGCCATAAAGTCGCGCCGGGCTGCTGAATATGTTGGCTGGCGGATTCACGAATATCAGGCAACGCGGTGCGTTTAAATAACAGCGCGATGGCGATAACCACACAGGCAATCACCACATAGGTGATTTTGACGCTCTCTTGCGCTGCATTAGCGCTGGCGTGCGTGAAGAACAGCGAGCCGCCAATCATAGGTCCAACAAACTGTCCTAACCCATTAAAGGATTGCGCCAGATTGAGACGACGCTCAGCGCCGTTGGGATCGCCCAACACCGTAGCAAACGGGTTCGCGGCGGTTTCAAGACAGCCCAGTCCGCACGCCAGCACGAACAGCGCAAACAGGAATACCGAGAAGTTATTGACCATCGCCGCCGGCACAAACAGCAGCGCGCCAATCGCATACAATGATAATCCCGCCAATATTCCGGCTTTATAACCGTGACGCTGCATAAAATAACCGGCCGGCAGCGCGACAATAAAATAGGCACCAAAATAAGCCGCCTGTAATAATCCCGATTGGGCTTTGGTGACGTTTAACGTTTCCTGAAAGTGTTTATTCAACACATCCAGCAGGCCGTATGACACGCCCCACATAAAAAACAGGGTGGTAATTAGCATGAACGCCCAGCGCAGGCTAATAGTTCCCCTGACGCCCATATTTTCAGGCGTCTCGACGCGTTGTGTAGACATGGTTTTATCCTCGTAGGGTACAGTCGGTAAGTGTTGTTATTGGTCCTGCAAAGAGAATATTCGCGCCATCGCCACCCATTTTTCCCCTTCAGGCGTCCAGGGCGTTGGCTGTTGGCACTGCCACATCAGCGCTTCCCAGCGCTGAATATGCGGATCCTGCTCAGAAGCCTGAGCAAAATCCTGCGTGTTAAAGCGATCGTTCACCTCCATCAGCATAAAAAGTCGGGTGCCAAGACGGTAAATCTCCATATTTTCGATGCCGTGCTGGCGCAAATGCTGCGCCACTTCCGGCCAGATGCGCTGATGCAGGCGCTGGTACTCGGCGATCTTCTCTGCATCGTCCACCAGATCCAGCGCCAGACAATAACGCCTGGATGCGCCACTCATAACAGCGCCCGATCGAGATGCAGATAGCCGCCATCGACGCTTAGCCATTCGCCGGTGGTGTGCGAAGCGCGCGACGACAGCAAAAACACCACCGTGTTAGCGATCTCTTGCGGCGTGGTCATGCGTTGGCCGAGCGGAATACGCTGGGTGATTTTCTCCAGTTCGGATTGCGGATCGGCGAAGGTGCCGATCCAGCGTTCGTACAGCGGCGTCATCACTTCAGCGGGCACTACGGCGTTGACCCGCACGCCGCTGTTTCGCAGTGATACTGCCCATTCGCGTGTCAGTGACAGAATCGCTCCTTTCGCCGCGCAGTAGCCGCTGGTGCCGCCCTGCCCGCTCAGCGCGGTTTTGGACGCAATATTGACGATCGATCCGCGGCTGTTTTCCAGCGCCTGCTGGCAGAAATGCGTCATCTGGTAATAGTGGATGAGGTTCTTTTCCAGCGAGGCCACAAAGGCGCTGCGCCCGGCTTCCAGCCCAACGCCATCATTGACGCCAGCATTATTTACTAGCCCGTCGATGCGGCCAAACTGCTGCTGCACGGCTTCCACCGCTTGCTGGCAGTTATGCTCGTCGCAGAGATCGGCGAGCAGCACTTCGCTTTGTGGCTGCAATTCGCGCAGCGCAGCCAGCCACATCTCATCTGGTTGTGCGTTACTGACGATGACGGGAATCGCGCCCTCTTCCGCCAGCAGACGTGAGATGGCGGCACCAATGCCCGATCCGCCGCCGGTGACGATAATCACTTTATCCTGCAAAAACAGATTCATTCTTCTCTCCTGTCAGGCTGTAAACCTGCGCGGCGGTGTTGCCCCAAATGGCGGCCTGTTCATCGGCAGACAGCTCCGCTAGCGCGTCGTCAACTAACTGCGCCACCGCATGATATTCCGCTGCCAGCAGGCAAACTGGCCAGTCTGAACCAAATATCAGGCGATGCGGACCAAAACGCGCCAGCGCCTCATCGATAAAGGGCCGCAGCTGCGCGCTGCTCCACTGACCGTGCGGTGCTTCAGTGACCAATCCGGATAATTTGCACACCACGTGCGGCATCGCGGTCAGTTCTGCAACCTGCTCGCCCCATGCCTGCGCGCCGCGCGCAATATCCGGTTTTCCCAGGTGATCGAGCACCAGCCAGTGGCGATCGTGCTGCGCGGCAAAGCGCGTGGCATCGGCCAGATGTCGCCAGGTCACCAGCATTTCCCACACGTAATCTCGCCGCTGAATCTGCGTGATGCCGGTTGCCACGCGCGGTTGCCGCAACCATGCGGCGGGATCCTGTTCATCCTGCACCTGATGACGAAAACCGCGCAGCAACGGATGCTGCAATGCCGTCAACTGCTCAGCCAGATCCGCTGCGGTGACGTCGATCCAGCCAATCACCTGCGTTGCCGGTTGCTGCTGCGCCCATTGCAACAGCTGCTGCGTCTCCGCTACACACTGCCGCGCCTGTACCGCAATCGAACCCTGCAACTCATGTTGCGTCAGCAGCGGTGCGAGATCGTCCGGCAGATAATCCTGTTGCAGACGCGTCATGGAATCCGTGATCCACGGAAAGTCCGCCGCGTCGTAACGCCAGAAATGCTGATGAGCGTCAATTCGCACGTCAGCCTCCCTGCGCGCGATAGCGATATTGCTCGCGCGAAGCGGGATACATTTCGATTGAGAAGCCAGGCGCGGTGGGCGGCATATAAGCCGCGCCGCGGATTTCGCACGGATTAAGGAAATGTTCGTGCAGATGATCGACGTACTCGATGACCCGGCCTTCATGGCTGCCGGCAATACAAACAAAGTCGATCATCGACAGATGCTGAACGTATTCGCACAGCCCAACGCCGCCCGCATGCGGGCACACCGGCAGCTGGTATTTCGCCGCCATCAGCATCACCGCCAACACTTCGTTCACGCCGCCGAGACGACAGGCATCGATCTGCACAACATCAATCGCCTCACGCATAATCAGCTGCTTAAAGATGATGCGGTTCTGGCACATTTCCCCGGTAGCGACCTTAACCGGCGCAACGCCCTGACGAATTTTGCGATGTCCTTCGATATCGTCCGGGCTGGTAGGTTCTTCGATAAACCACGGACGCGCGAACGCCAGCTGTTGTACCCACTCCACCGCATCATTCACTTCCCAAACCTGGTTAGCATCGATCATCAGTTGACGATCCGGCCCCAACACTTCGCGCGCAATGCGCACGCGGCGAATATCATCCTCGAGGTCGCGCCCCACTTTCAGCTTGATGTGGGAGAACCCGGCATCGACTGCCTGCTGGCAAAGACGGCGCAGTTTCTCGTCATCGTAGCCAAGCCAGCCCGCCGACGTGGTATAGCAAGGATATCCGTGCTGCTCGAGCTGGCGGATGCGCTCCGCTTTGCCCGCCTGCTGCGCCGTCAGCAATGCTAGGGCTTCTTCCGGCGTGATGCAGTCGGTGAGATAACGGAAATCGATGCAGCGCACCAGTTCCTGCGGCGACATATCGGCCACCAGCCGCCACAGCGGCTTCTCTTCTGATTTCGCCCATAAATCCCATACCGCGTTGACCACCGCGCCGGTCGCCAGATGAATTGCGCCTTTATCCGGGCCGATCCAGCGCAGCTGGCTGTCGCCGGTGATATCACGCCAGAATTGCCCCATATCGGCGACAATCGACTCCAGTTGACGGCCGACGATCAGGTGCTCAAGCGCACGTATTGCCGCACAGCAAATTTCATTGCCGCGCCCAATGGTGAAGGTCAAACCGTGACCGCTGATTGCGGCGTTATCGGTCTCGATGATCACGTAAGCGGCGGAATAATCCGGGTCGGGATTCATCGCATCCGAACCGTCGAGATGTTGGGACGTGGGAAAACGGATATCTTCCACGCGCAGTGCCGTAAGTTTGGTCATTATTCGCTGCCCTCGGTGATTTGACGCTGCTCGCCCAGCCCGGCGATGCCCAATCGGATAACTTGCCCTGCACGCAAGTAGACCGGCGGTTTCTGCCCCATGCCGACGCCCGGCGGCGTGCCGGTTGAGATGATGTCGCCTGGCTGCAAACTCATAAAACGGCTGAGGTAGCTGATGATGTGCGCGACCGAAAAGATCATGGTGCGCGTGTTACCGTTTTGATAGCGCTTGCCGTCAACCTCCAGCCACAGATCGAGCTGCTGCGGATCGGCAATCTCATCGGCGGTCACCAGCCAGGGACCGATCGGGCCAAAGGTGTCGCAGCCTTTGCCTTTGTCCCAGGTGCCACCGCGTTCGATCTGATATTCACGCTCCGAGACGTCGTTAACCACGCAGTAGCCCGCGACATGCGACAGCGCATCCTCTTCGGCGATGTAGCTGCCGCCTTTGCCGATCACCACGCCCAGTTCCACTTCCCAGTCGGTTTTCATCGAGCCGCGCGGAATGCGCACCGCATCATTTGGCCCGACTATCGCGCTGGTCCATTTGCCAAACACCACTGGCTCCTGCGGGATGGCGGCGCCGGTTTCGGCGGCGTGATCGGCGTAGTTCAGGCCGATACAGATGAACTTGCCAATCTGTCCGACGCAGGCACCAATGCGCGGCTGACAGCTGATTTTCGGCAGTTCGCTGAGCGGTAGCTGGCGCAGTCTTTCCAGCGCGGACGGCAGCAGCGCATCGCCCGCAAAATCATCGATGAAATGCGACAAATCGCGTAGTTCGCCCTGCTCATCCAGCATTGCCGGACGCTCTTTGCCCGGTTCGCCGACACGTAATAATTTCATTCTTCCACTCCTGTTAGTTGCTCCAGCCGCCATCAATAATCTGTGCGGTGCCGGTGGTATAAGCGCTGGCATCGGAAGCCAGATAGGCCGCCAGATATGCGATCTCTTCTGTGGTGCCGATACGGCCAATCGGCTGACGTGCGACAAAGGCGTTATAAACCTCAGTTTCGCTGCGCCCTTCCGCCTGCGCCTGCGCGGCAATGCGCTGACGCAGTGAGGGTGAATCGATGGTGCCGGGGCAAATGGCGTTACAGCGGATGCCATTACCAATGTAATCCGCTGCCACCGAACGCGTCAGGCCAATTACTGCCGCTTTGGTGGCGCTGTAGGCGAAGCGATTGACCACGCCTTTCACACTTGATGCCACCGATGACATGTTGATGATCGACCCATGCTGCTGTTGCAGCATCGTGGGCAGAAACGCCTGAATCATGCGAAACATCGCCGTGACGTTGAGGTCGAGCGCTAACTGCCACTCCTGTTCGCTGCATTCCAGCAGGCTGCCGCTGTGAACCACGCCGGCGCAGTTGAACAGCACATCCAGCGTACCGAGTTCCTGCGCCGCTGCGCTGATCGCCTGGCGATCGGTGACGTCCAGCTGATAGGCGCGAATGCCGGGCAAATCATGCAGCGCGGCAATGTTGATATCGCTGGCAATCACATCTGCGCCTTGCTGAGCAAAGTAGCGCGCGCTGGCCAAACCAATGCCTTGTCCGGCAGCGGTAATCAGCACGCGTTTTCCATGTAAATTCATTGCATTTCCTCTGGTCCAAAGATCTAATGGTCAGGCCATTGAAAGGTGATTTCTTCCCAGCGGGAGAGCAAAATATCGCTGGCTACTTTTTCGCTTACGCATTACGTTTTATTGACAATTACGTAACATTGACAAGTATCCTGACGATTATTTGTGCAACTGATCACTTAATTTATTTAGACAGGGAGCAGCGCAATGCCGATCAAAAAGATGGAAAACCCTAGACTTTACAGACAAATAGCAGACCAATTGATTGCGCTTATCGACAATAACGAATTTCCACCCGGCAGCCGCCTGCCAGCGGAGCGTGAGTTGGCTGAGCAGCTGCAGGTCAGTCGTGCATCGGTGCGTGAAGCGCTGATCGCGCTCGAGGTGATTGGTCTGGTGGATGTGAAGGTCGGCAATGGCGTGATCGTGAAAGCGCGTTCCAGTACGCAGGAGCCGGTGATGATGCAGGCCGGACGCGATCAGTGGAATGAGCCGGATGATGAACTGGGTATCAACCTGGATTTCTCCACCGAGCTGCCACCCTTCTCGCTGCTGCAAGCCCGCCGTCTGATTGAGCCAGAGGCCGCTGCGCTTGCTGCGGTGCATGCCAGCGAGCAGGAACTGGCGCTGATCCGCGCGGCTTATCAACAAAACTGCGAGGATAACCGCGCGCAATCGCGCACCCATCCCGGCGACCGCCTGTTCCATATCCGCATTGCCCAGGCGAGCGGCAATCCTGCCTATGGATTTATCATCGGCCACCTGCTCGGCCATCGCTATGGCAGCATGTTCCGTATGTTGCAGGCGCACTACACGCCTAGTGATATGCCGTTTGTTTCAGAATCCGAGCATATGGCGATTCTTTCCGCGCTGGAGAAACGTGATGCCAAAGCAGCGAGAAATGCGATGAAGAAGCATATTGATCGGGTAATTGCGACCTTTGAGCGTGTGCAGGAGTGAAAGGACTATGCGCGCCTGGTCGCCATAAATGGCGACCCTACGGGATCGAGCGGTTGCCGTCCTTCAGCGGCTTCAGATAGGATCAGTCTTCACCCTTTTCCCTATATCTTTCAGCTGGGAATATTTCTCCAGCAGTTGGGGCCCATCATCAAGGCTCATCGCGAACATCCAGAGATAAGTCATGACGGAATAAATATGGCCGGCATCGGTCCCACCGCGTAAAGCCATGGCGAAAATGGTCATGGCAAATAATACAGCGGTGACCGCGCCAATCGAAAGATATCCCATCGCTTCGCGATCGGACAGGCGGATACGCAGCCCCGCCAACACCCGATAATGTCTGCTCAAAGAGGCCACCGGCGCACTGCTGACAAAGCCCACTTCTTTTTCAAGTCGACCATTAAGCCGGAAAAATAGGGCCTCATTTTTATTGGTGTAACCAGGCAGAAAAAACGAAAAGAACACTAAAACGGCCAGGCAGGCGATGCCCGACCAGAATTCAATCGCCAGCAACATTAACGCCGCCCCGGTGATAGAAGCCAGGGAAGTAATCAACACTGGCAGATGTTTTTCAAAGAAGTCGACGAACTCCCTTGAAAGCGCAACACGGGCGGCGATGGTTGAATGACTGTGATTTTCCCGACGCTGGGCCACGATAACCGGCACCGCCAGTTCAGCATAAATTCGCGCGAAAGTGCGCGTATCAAGGCTGCGCCTGGCGGCACCAATCACCCACATGGTAAAAACCATCAGGGCATAAAATACGGCATGCCATGCCTTACCTGCGACGATAGCATTGATGGCAAAACCGGCCAGCAATGGATAAAGCAGATAGGTCACGTTTTCGGCGATAACCAGCAATAAGGTAAAGAAAAGCTTTCTGTAATGACGGCGTCCAATGTTTTTAAGGGTATTAACCGCGCTGCCGGTAACGTTGACCGGTTCAATAATTTCATGCGTTTGCATAGGATCAATTTCTGTTAATATTAATTTGAGCAACTGCTCAAAGTCAACGGAGCCGCAATATGAAAGAAACCAAGGAAGCGTTAAAAGCGCGCATATTGGAGGGCGCTGCCGCGCTATTCATAGAGAAAGGTATCGAGAACGTTTCAACGCGCGAACTCACCGAAAGGCTCTCAATCTCCCGTAGCCATATTTATTATTATTTCAGCGACTGGCACACGCTATGCATCGAAGCTCTGACAAGGTATTTGCAGAACGAGCTGGATGACTTTTCGCGATCCATTGAATCAACGCTACCTGCTGACAAACTCAATACTGCCATTGAAAACTATTTGCCGGATGCCCCGGACGCCGTCTGGCAGCTTTACGGCTCACTCTGGCAGATGGCGGGGCGCGATAAAGCCTTTGCTGATCTAGCAGAGTTGTTTATTAATAAGTGGACCCATTTCATCACCACCATCGTTGAGGAAGGGATTGCTCAAGGTATTTACCGGCCTGTTAAAAGCGCACGTTTTACACGCCAGCTCGGCGCCATGCTTAACGGCTATGCCGACAGCCTGATGATCAGTCCTAGTCCGGCCAAACATCGTGAAGCTGTTGAGGATATTCAGGCGTTTATTCGACTGACGCTTTAAGGGGTTTTAGGTGAGTGGATTGGCAGGTCAGATGCATACTTATTAGCCTGCCAAAAGTGATCCTATATTGTCCTTGAGCTTCTCTGAACATCTCATCTACGTGTGTTTTTTTAACCCCTCTAATTTTCAAATTGTTATCACTCCCGTTAACAAAAAACCATTTTCCATTGGCGCACAGAAATCATTGCAGGCCTGCTTCAATGCCCGAAACAAAGGTGCAGATGATTAGTTTTTTTTCACTCTAAATAATTACTAAACAGTTCCGATAACCACCCTCAAGAACAACACCAATAAGAAAATTCTTATTTCCCAGGGCGGGTTATCTATGAATCAGACCATCTCATCTCCGGCTTGTGGCCTGCACTCGATGCGCTCCGTGCGCTCCGTGCGCTCCGTGCGCTCCGTGCGCTCCGTGCGCTCAATTTTAATCAGAGGCTGAGCCATGACTCAAAATCCCCCTCTGCAGGTCGCTGCCCATAACGCACTTTCAAAGGTTCAGGAGACGACACAATATCCTTTCGTTAGTGCACCCATGCTTCCAAGCCGGGAGGGACCGGCAGGCATTCGTTACGACTTTAACGATGGTGCCCGTGTCTTGCTGCCGGAAGGCCGCTGGCGCGTTGCGCTCATAGATGAGGATTCAGGCAATATTCTGTTCCACTGCGAATCCAGCGCAGGCTGGGTAACGTCTGCTAAAAAGTATTACATCCGCTTTCGCATTCGGGTCTGGCGTGGTGATGAGACCTCACCTCTGCTTGATGAAGTGCTTTCGCTCAGGGATCAGCATGTGTTGATTTCATTTCCAGTCGGCACACTGGGTGACCTGCTAGGGTGGTTCCATTACGCCGAACGCTTTCGCACTCAACATGGATGCAGACTTGAGTGCAGTATGGCGCCCAACATCATCACACTACTGGAAGGCCAGTACCCCGACATTCGTTTTTCGACTCCTGCAGAAGCGGCGTGCGCGCCTTATGCCACTTACCGCATCGGTTTATTTTTTGGCGGGAACGATACCCATCAACCACTCGATTTTCGTCAGACCGGTTTTCACCGTATCGCCGGGCACATTCTGGGCGTCGACCATCGGGAAGAAGCGCCTCGGCTTAATCTCAGCGCCCCGCGAACGATCGCCGAGCCCTACGTCTGTATTGGTGTGCAGTCAACCTGCCAGGCCAAATTCTGGAACAACGGCCGCGGCTGGGCCGAGGTGGTAACACACCTTAAAACGCTGGGCTACCGCGTCCTTTGCATTGATCGCGACCCAACGACAGGCCACGGTTTTGTCTGGAATCACATCCCTTACGGTGCGGAAGACTTCACCGGCAACCTTCCGCTGCAGGACCGAGTGGATCTGCTGACACACGCGAGCTTCTTTATTGGCCTATCCAGCGGCCTCTCATGGCTTGCCTGGGCGTCGCAGATTCCCGTGGTGCTGATCAGCGGCTTCACGCTGCCAGGCGCTGAGTTCTTCACCCCCTGGCGGGTGTTCAGCAGCCATGGCTGCAGCGGATGCTGGGACAGCATGCATGAAAAATTCGATCACCAGGACTACTTCTGGTGTCCCCGTCACAAGGGAACTGATCGACAGTTCGAGTGCACCCGGCTTATCACCGGTAGACAAGTAAATGGCGTGATTGACCGTCTCGACGCGCAAATCCGTGGAAATCAAAAAACGTAACTAAACCACCCATGCGTAATCGACATTTACTCGCAGGGAACAAAACTTATAAGAGGCAGGGACATGAATAAGGCTTACAGAATTGTCTGGAGCGCTACGCGCCAGGCGTGGGTTGTTGCGTCAGAACGTGCTGGATGCGGTGGGCGACCACCGATGGCCGTGAAGCGCATCGTCGGCACACTCCTCCTGATGGGAATGGCAGGTACTGCCGCCGCTACGACCTATGATGGCACGACAGTGAGCTCGGGTAGCTTAACGCTGAATAACGGAGACATTGCCAACAATATCTCGGTGATCAGCGGTGGAAACCTGAACGTGAACAACGGCGGGTTGGTGACCAGCAGTAACGTAGGTAACGGCGTAAACCTTTCCAACATTGTTGTTTCCAGCGGAGGCAGCGCAGTTTCTACTATTGTCAACTCTTCAGGCAGACAGTACGTAAACAGCGGCGGCAGCGCCACCGGTACCATCCTGAATGGTGGTTCTGAAATCATTTATGTTGGTGCGCATGTTTCGGGCTCCACTGTTAATAGCCGTGCACAGCAGGAAGTTTATGGCAACGTGACATCGACTACCGTTAATAACGGTGGCTCCCTTCTGGTTCTTGGCGGGACAACACAGTCGACCCACGTGACATCCGGTGGTCTTGAGTACGTTATCAGTGGAACAAGTGAATCTGCGCTCATTGATGCTTGGGGGAACCAGACTATTTACTCCGGAGCCAATGCGGTGTCAGCGGTCATTGCAGGCGGGACGCAGCGGGTCAGCGGCTCGGCAATCGATACCACAGTGAAGTCAGGCGGGGTCCAGTACGTCAGTAGCGGCGGTTCCTCCACCGGTACAATTATTGAAGCAAATGCTTCTCAGGGCATCTACGGCACCGCCACCTCCACTCAGGTGAACTCGGGCGGTGCTGAGTATGTTTACAGTGGCGGCAGCGCAAGCCTCACCACCGTTAAAGACGCTGCTTACATGCAAATTTTTACTGGTGGGTCAGCCTCACAGGCAACCATTAATTCAGGTGGCACCCTTTATGCTTTCGAGGGTGCTAACGCGACAGATCTGGTCATTAATGCCGGCGGCCGTCTCAATACTTTCACCGGTGCTACATTAAGCGGCACAAACGCGCTGGGCGAATTTTCGATCATCTCAGGCCATGCTAAAAACGTGCTGCTTGAGAACAACGGCTCATTAACCGTAGACGCCACGGATTCTTCAGAGAGTACCATTATTAATCAGGGCGGCGCCGAGTACGTGAACGGCAGCGCTTCCGGCAGTGTGGTAAATAATGGTGGTGTGCAACGCGTAATGGCTGGAGGCACGGCCAATGGTACAACTGCCAATGCCGGTGGTGAGCAGCAGGTTTACGGTACCGCTATTTCAACGACGGTTAACTCCGGTGGCGCACTTTCCGTGTTTGACGGCGGCGTCGCAAAACAGGCGATGATTAATAGCGGCGGTTCTTTGTCGGTCAACAGTGGAGGAACCGCGACAGATACCACCGTTCAGGCTGGCGGACTGCTGAATATAGCTGATGGAGGAATTCTGACACTTGCCGACAATCATTTTGTGAACAACGGTACGACAGCTTACGATACAGCCAGCGACATGTCCCTGGATACTAATCTGTCTGGTACCGGTCAGTTGACTAAGAACGGAAGCGGCACGCTGACGCTCGGTGGCACCCTTGCTCAGTCGCAGGTGAATCTGAATGCCGGTTCGCTGATTATGGATGGTTTGCAGGCCACCACTGACATAGTGGCGATCTCCGGCACATCACTATCTCTGGTGAACAGTGCCAGCCTGACGGGTATCATCGACCCGACCGATGTCAACATCGACAGCAGCAGTACCTGGAATATTACGGGCGACTCGTTGGTTGACACGCTGACCAATGCCGGCAGCATTGTTTTTGCCGCACCTCAGGGTACGTTCACTCCTCGCACGCTCACCGTGACCAATCTTGTTGGCAATGGGGGGACCATTACCCTGAATACCGTTGCAGGCAACAGCAGTTCACCTACCGATAAATTGATCATTGATGGCGGTCAGGCGACGGGCAGCACAAGTCTGCGAGTGCTAAACCGCGGCGGACTTGGTGCACAAACCACTGGAAACGGGATCAACCTGGTCAGTGCGATTAACGGTGCAACAACAGATTCAGGAGCCTTCAGTCTTAACCAGCCGCTGGTAGCAGGCGCCTATTCCTACAGTCTTTACCGTAATGCCGATCAGAGTTGGTATCTGACCTCCCAGCAAATCAGTACCTCAACACCTGCCACGCCTGCAACGCCGGGCACACCGGATCAGGACAGCGGAACAGGTACGCCGGTCAGTAACACAGTCAACTACCGTGATGGCATGTGGAGCTATGCTGCACTTCCTGCTCTTTCGTTCGATTATGACCGCCTGGTTGCAGGCACCGCCGATACACGTTTCCATTATGCCCAGGACAGCCGTATGTGGGGCCGCGTGGTGGCAGGTCAGTTGCGTCACGACAATAATGGCAGCCTGACTGGCGGCGGGGTTCCGGAAAGCAGCGGCGCTTATAGCTTCCTGCAAATTGGCGGCGACCTCTGGCAGTTCTCGGGATCCACTGCCGACTGGCGTGCCGGTATTTACGGTGCAACCGGGTTGATGCGCAGTGACGTCTGGCGTGATGGTGGGAAAAGTGAAGCGGGCACCGATCGTGATACCGTCTACACGGGTGGCGCCTATCTTTCAGGTCAGAGCCTTGAAGGATTGCGTTTGGATGGCCTGTTGCAGGTAAGCCATCACAGCATTTCCACGGCCTCCAATGACGGCACGCGGTTGTCGACATCAGGCACCGGTTGGCTTGCTTCGGCACAGGCTGGACAGGCGTTCATGCTGACTCCTACCCTGTCGCTTGAGCCACAACTGCAATACACCATCCAGGGCATTTCACTGGATAATGCACAGGACGATGCCGCATCACTGGACTGGTCTGACAGTCGCCGCCAGTCCGTTCAGGCGGGATTGAGGATCGGTGCTCCTCTGAACAGCCCGGCGAAAGTGCTCTGGTGGGTCACACCTTCACTGACACAGTCTTTTGGTGGCCATAGCAACGTATCAGCCTCTGTGCAGGGCGTTTCAGATTCAACGGCTTCATTCCGCACTGACCTTTCAGGCACCAGTATCGGCCTGAACGGTGGCGTAAACGCGCAAATACGTGAGAATGTTAAGCTCGGCGTACAAGGTGGATATTCCGAAGCGCTTCACGGTGGAGAGTCTGGCGGCTTCTACGGTCTGGTCAATCTGGGCTATTCATTCCGCTAAGCGGCAATACAGTGCCGGGCATAGCTGCCCGGCGCTTCTTGTTTATATACTCCGCAGTTCCACCATATTAGTAAATATCGTCTGCAGGCTTCATCAGGAAGTATTGGCGCTATTAAAAACGATCATCGTCACATTATCCATAGTCGAATAGCATTAAATAATGGACTCATTATTTGAGAAAGCACGTCATTAATCTGATTAATCAAAAAACCCTTCACTAATTCAATTTCATCAGCCACACTGTCAACCAAATTAATCAAGTATAAATAAATAATATGACATTGAGTGTGGCTTATATATGACCATGCTGCAATAAAACATAACATTAACGCATATAGCAAAAAAGTTTCATATTGGGATGATTCATTACACGCGTTGAACATCATCAATACTGCTATAGATATGAGAAACGAGCAATGTACTCTAACTCAATATGGATCATGTTAGAAAAGTCGGTCAATATCATCGGGCTTATCTATATCAATGCACTGATGGCAAAATACATTGGCCCTGAAGACTTTGGTAAGATCAACATTTCGACTTCTCTATTTATATTTGTGCAAACGCTGTCGTGGTTTGGTGGTCAGAACATCCTGTTTAAGCGCATGAGTGAAAATACTAAGTCAGGAATTGCGTTAGCGATGCACACGCAAAATCAACGGCGTATTTTCTTCCTGCTGTCATCAAGCTCAGTGTTGATCTATCTCTATTTTTTCACCGACATCATTGTGTTTTTATTTGGTGTGGCCAACGGTATTGCTACGTACTATATCGTGATGGACTTCTTTTCCATCTACAATAACACCCAGTTAAAATCAAAAATCAACACCATCACTAATGTGATTGGCTTATCTGTTGCTCTGGTGATTCGGTTCTATATTTCACACTTTAAACTGCCAGTGTACTGCTTCACCCTGCCGATTATTCTCATCCCGCTGATACCTTACATCTTGCGTCTCCTCTATTTTAACTACACCACAAAAGTACACAACAATCGTAAGGGCGCCGGTGTGTATAACCGGCATATGCTGTTTACCGGAGGAGCGCTGATTCTGTCGAGTCTATCTGCGGACATCTACACGCAGATATCGAGTATTTTTCTGGCAAAAATTCTCTCTTACTCAAACCTGGGCGTTTATAGCGTCGCGTTAACCATAGGAGGTGCCTGGTCATTTATCGTGCTGGCATTAATAACAAGCTTCTTCTCAAAGATCTACAGCGAAAAAGATCAAATCACCGTTGAAATGCTGCTGATTAAAATCAATCGCATTGTCATCCTGTTTTCGCTTATTGCCTTAGGTGGATTCTATATTTTTGGTGCTTACTTTATCCATTTATTGTATGGCGATAAGTATATGGATTCGGTAAATATCATTCCCATTATTATCATTGGCACGATGTTCTCTGCATTAGGCACAATTTGTTATCGCTATATGATAAAAGAGTCCGGATACAGTTACTTGGCTAAAAAGATGTTTTTATGCTGTGTCTTAACCATACCGCTATCCTGGCTAATGATTAATTCTTACGGGATTAATGGGGCTGCATACTGTTTTTTGATCGTTGAGATTTTGTCTTGCACTTTACTCAATTACTTTTTCAGAAATAAAACAATCATCAAAATGCATCTTAACATTTTCAAACTGAGATAATTTTAATGAAAATGATAAAACACACAGTCAAATCCGCATTAAAAATCAGCGCTCACATGTACCCAGAATTTTGCGCAAAAACTCACTACTACATTAAGTTCAAGAAAAAGCTGAACTTAACCAACCCAATCAATTTCAATGAAAAAATTCAGTGGCTTAAATTTAATGAATTAAAAGGTGACATTTATACGTTGTGCGCAGATAAGTATAAGGTGCGGGAGTATGTTACAGCGAAAGGGTGTGGTGAAATACTTAACCAACTCTATGGCGTGTATGATGATCCGCAGGACATTGACTACCGCGCATTACCCGATAAGTTTGCCCTCAAGTGTAACCATGGCGCAGGCTATAACATCATTTGTGACAACAAAGCTTCACTGGACATTGATAAAACCAACAAGCAACTCAATAAGTGGTTGAAGCAGGATTTCTCATCCCATTTCATTGAACCGCAGTATAAGAAAATAGACCGAAAAATATTATGCGAAAAATATATTGAGAATGAGCGCGGAGGTTTTCCAGAGGATTACAAATTTTACTGTTTCAATGGAAAACCTTATGCGGTGATGGTTTGCATGGAGCGAGAAAACGGCAAACCTAAGTTCTATTATTTTGACATGAACTGGAACCCGCTTCCCTTTGAAGATACTGTTGAATTAATCAATGCCAACAGTTATCCGGAAATGCCCGAAGGTTTCCCTGAAATGAAAGAATATGCGGTTAAACTGGCATCGGATTTTAAATTTGTCCGCGCTGATTTTTACCTTCTCAATGGTAACGTTATTTTTGGTGAATTGACCTTCACACCGTCTGCCGGGCTCGATGTTACGTTGCAGGAAGCCGATGCTATTTTGGGCAGTCAGCTAAAGTTATAGCGTTGAAAGTGACTGATTTGCCAGTTTTCACAATAGGTGCGCATGAATGCGCACCCTACAAAATCCCCGCCAATCCATCGTAGGGTCGCCATAAATGGCGACCGATGCCCACCTGACAACCAAGCCTGCCACAGCGTCTATACTGATAAGCGTAAAGAAATAATCTGCAGATAACCGATTAAAGAATGGTTACTGAATTTTTAACTTATCTGACAACCTTGGTTGTTGGCTTAATAAAAGGGAAAGTAATGCCATTATTATTTGATGAGTTATCGGGTGCGCCAACTTGGGTGCCTGCTGTGTTACTTGTCACGCTCTCACTCGCAGTGGGTTTTCTGGCGCGATTTATCCTGCTCAGGTTTATTCGCTACTGGCAGAATCGTGACAGAAAACTATTCAAATCACTGGAAAAGCATCTGCGTGGTTCGATGTTTCTGTTTATACCTTTGCTGTTAATCAGTACAGGGCTTAATTCTGTTAATATCCAGCCTGGCTCCCTGAGCTTTATCACGACCACCATTAATATATTTATTATTCTATCCTTCTGCTCTGTGATAATTCGATTGATTAACGTGGCGCAGGATATGCTGTTCATTCGCTATGATATTAATCTCTCAAATAACCTTCGCGCGCGAAAAATCCGCACGCAGATAATGTATGTGAAAAAAGTCGCAATCGTCGTACTGGT
This sequence comes from Pantoea trifolii, assembly GCF_024506435.1. Classification (NCBI taxonomy): domain Bacteria; kingdom Pseudomonadati; phylum Pseudomonadota; class Gammaproteobacteria; order Enterobacterales; family Erwiniaceae; genus Pantoea; species Pantoea trifolii. The sequence goes on from NZ_JANIET010000002.1 coordinate 733,736, forward strand.
GACGTTGTGTCTTTCACTGATTCTCCTTAGTTTCCCTGGCGTGCGAAAATTCGGCACCACCATTCTCGCCGGTGCTGGCGTTGCCGGTATTATCATTGGCTTTGCGCTGCAGAAGTCGCTGGTTAACTTGTTTGCCGGTATTCAGATTGCCTTTACGCAACCCATAAAAATTGATGATGCCGTGGTAGTGGAAAATGAATGGGGCTGGATTGAAGAGATCAACCTGACGTATGTGGTGGTGCGTATCTGGGACCTGCGCCGTCTGGTTCTGCCCATTACCTACTTTACCGAAAATGCCTTCCAGAACTGGACGCGCAATAACGCCCAAATATTAGGCTCGGTTTTTCTCTACCTCGATTATTCCATGCCATTAGATCCTCTGCGCAAGCATTTTGAAAAAGTCCTTAGTGAAACCAAACTTTGGGATCAACAAACTCAGGTGCTCCAGGTTACGGATACGACGGACAAAACCATGACGATACGTATGTTGATGACGGCACAAAACTCCCCCACCGCCTGGGATTTACGCTGTTATGTGCGGGAAAAGATGATTGAGTTTATTCAACAAAATTATCCGCAGAGTCTTCCTCATGTGCGGGCGACATTGAGTGAGACGGGGATTCGAGAAGCTAGTCACTGAGGCTGTTGTGACAAATCTTATACAGCACATGCTCAGCAAGATCATGCTCAGCAGGTAATGCGGGATGGAGAAATGTTGCTTGTTTCTGCATTCCCAATCGCTTCATCAAATTCTCAGATGGCGTGTTATGAATGCTGGTGAACGAAACGATCTCACGAAGATGCAAAACATTAAAAGCATAATCTAGTGATGCTTCGGCAGCTTCCTGGGCAATTCCCTGCCCCCAGAAATTTTTATTGATACGCCAGCCAATTTCGGTGCAGGGCGAAAAGTCGAAGCGATCGGGTTGATGTGCTAACCCCACGCTCCCGACAAATTCGCCGGTGGCTTTCATCTCAACGGCCCAGAAACCCCAACCTTGGTTTAAAACTATCATTGCTCTGAATCTTAAAACGACGTTGTCGCTTTCCCGGCGACTCAATGCTTTTGGGAAATACTTCATTACCTCAGGATCGGCGTTAAGTTCGGCAAAGGGTAGTAAATCCTTTTCCTGCCATTGTCGGAGGATTAAACGGTCTGTCTCTAACATTATTAATTCACCCTAAAACGTTATCCAATTCCCTAAGTTTACCTGATAGCCTCCGCTGTAAACGCATTGCACGGACCATTTCCTTACATGAAATCGATATCACCGACCGCAGACATTGGAGCGGCGCTCCGTGATAGTCTGCTGAAGTTACGTTTATTCATAAGGAGCATCAGATATGGCAGCAAAGGAGCACCATTATCAGGTCACAGTGCGCTGGACCGGCAACCGTGGTAAAGGCACCGCATCTTATACCGCTTATGACCGCAACGCGGAACTGATTGCCGCTGGCAAAGAGACTGTAGCGCTGAGCGCCGATCCGGCGTTTCGCGGTGATGCGGCGCGCTGGAATCCGGAAGAGTTACTGCTGGCATCGGCCTCGGCTTGCCACAAATTGTGGTATCTGCATCTCTGTTCTGACGCAGGCATAGTGGTCGAAGCCTATGAAGATGCGGCGGAAGGGACAATGATTGAAGGTACGCGCGGCCGGTTTACCAATATCACGTTGAAACCGCGTATTGCGCTGCGCGATCCGGCGGACGCGGACCGCGCGCGTGAATTGCATCATCAGGCTCACGAAGCCTGCTTTATTGCTAACTCGCTTAACTTTCCGGTGAACTGCGAACCCGAGTTCGTGTGATTCAGGCCGCGCCGGCCAGCGACGGTTGCCACAAGCGCACGCCGTTGCGTCCGGCGCGTTTCACCTCATACAGCGCTTCATCGGCATGCCGCAGCCAGTGACGAATGGATTCTGCATGCGCTGCCGATGCAATACCAATACTCACCGAGCAACGAAACTCCGCCGACGCCGGTAAGCGCACCTGCGCGATCTTTTCCTGCAATCGTTGGGCCAGCGCCACTACCGATTCGTCGCTGGCACGATGCACAATCAGGCCCAGCTCATCGCCGCCAAAACGTGCCGGAATATCCTGCAATCCCACATGATTACGCAGCAGTGCGGAGATTTCTGCCAGCAGGAAATCCCCCGCCTCATGGCCCCACGTATCATTTACTGTTTTGAAATAATCGAGATCCATCAGCAGCAAATAACCGGTGCTATCGCCGCGACGCGTGCTGAGAAATTCGCTCTCCAGCCGACGCTCAAACAGGCGACGATTGGGAATTTCCAGGCCGGGATCCATCAGTGCTATACGTTCCAGTTCACGATTACGTTTGCGCAGTTGCCAGGTGAGATTGTACGACGTGACGCTGAGTACCAGCATGTAACAGGTCGCGAGCGGCAAGGTCAGCCAGACGGTTTGCGTACTGAATGTCAGGTTTACGCCTGCGCCATCCATCAGCCATACCATGACAAAGCCGCAAATAAATGCCTGCATCGCTGCAATTAACTGCGCGGCACCGCCAGCGGCATAACGATCCGAGGCCAACACCGCCATGATGACAAATGAAGGCAGCGGGCTCAGCGCCATTAGCGCCACCCAAATACCACCGAAGGCGGCGTCGAGGGTTAAATTATGCCGTTCGGTGGTGGTGGAATCTTCGGCCCGCAATGCGCGGCGATACGCCAACCACGGCCAGAGAAACGCATTCACAAATAACAGGGCGCTAAACGCCAGATCACGATCCATCTCCATCAGTACTGAGAGGATTGGGAAAAAACATAAAATCGTGCCGAGCTGACGCATGATAAACATGCGACGGACGAAGCGTTGGGAACGCCGCTTCAGGTGACTATCGTCAGGTGAGTAGTAGTTCATGCACGGGAAGTATCAGGACGACAAGAATTGCATTTTAACGGGAAACGTTATCCGTGGAGTGGAATATTTTAAGAATATTTACCTTGCGCTTCTGCAATCGCACAAAAAATGTCGCACCCTGATGAAAAGTGAGAAAATGGAAGCCGATGTTGATCGACTTCCACTGTGTTTTCTAATGTGCAGTACCCTGCAAGCGGAACTGCGCCACTAATCGCTCCAGCATCATCGCCTGCTCTTCCAGCGAATTCGCTGAATGCGAGGAGGCGCTGACCAGCGTGGCGTTCTGCTGCGTGGTGGTATCCAACTCGCCCACCGCACGGGCAATTTGCTCGATGCCGCGGCTCTGTTCATCCGACGCTGCTGAAATCTCTTCCATAATTTCATTTACGCGCGCGATGCTGCCGAGGATCTGATCCATGGTTTCACCGGCGCGCGCCACCTGCTGATGGCCATTGCTAATACGTCCCACCGATTCACTGATCAACTGCTCGATGTCTTTGGCCGCACCGGCACTGCGCTGTGCCAGATTGCGCACTTCGCTGGCAACCACGGCGAAACCACGTCCCTGCTCACCGGCTCGTGCCGCTTCCACCGCCGCGTTCAGCGCGAGGATATTGGTCTGGAAGGCGATGCTATTAATGACGGCGGTGATATCGGCGATCTTTTTCGAGCTGTCTGAAATTTCGCCCATGGTGTTCACCACATCACGCACCGCGATGCCGCCTTTGTTGGCGTTATGTGACGCTTCCGCCGCAATCTGACTCGCCTGACGCGCATTGGCGGCGTTGTTTTTCACTGTGGCAGTGAGCTGCTCCATGCTGGCAGCGGTTTCCACCACCGCCGCCGCTTGTTGCTCGGTGCGTGAGGATAAATCGAGGTTACCCTGGTTAATCGCGCTGGCCGCCTGCGACACGCTGCTGACGCTGCTCAGCACATCGCCAATCATGCTGCGCAGCCGTTCGTTCATGCGTCCCATCGCCGACGTCAGCTTGCCGAGTTCATCATGGCGATCGGTGGCAAATTGCGAACTGAGATCGCCATTGGCGATGCGCTCCGCCAATTCCAGGTTATGGAATACCGGACGCGTAATTTGACGAATGATGTACCACGCCACCAGCACGCCGAACAGAATCGCCAGACCACCAATCAGCAGTGAAATCGCCGCCGATCCGTTCGCCAGTTCATCGTTGCGCGCTTTGACGATGGTGATGATCTGTTTGATCGCCGCACTGCTTTTATCGCCCGCCCCTTTGACAGTATCTTCCGCCGTACGCAGCTGACCGTAGGCATCCGCCGCTTGCAGGCTGAGGCTTTTGAATTTCTCGGTGTCCTGCCACAACGCGGTAAATTCGCCCTGCTGTTCCGGGGGCAACTGCGCCAGGAGCGCTTTCATGCCCTGATCCGCCTGCTGAAAATGGTTCTCCAACGTTTTACGCAGCGCATCACTAACGTTAAAACGCAGCGCCCAGGCTTCTTCACGCACGTTGCTAATGGCGAACAGCTGCTCGTAAATTTGGTTGGTGAGTTCAGGATTGGTAACGGGGGTGCGAATCAGTTGAGTGTAGCGCGAGGTCATGTCTTGCTGGCTTAAGGAATCCAGCTGTGAGCGTAGGCTACTGAGTTGCTGCGTGGCTTGCGTCATGGCGCGAATGCTGTTCTGGAAGCTGGCGAGGTGTATACCCAACTCATCCACCCGCGCTCTGGCGCCATCCGACCATGAAAGCTGTTTCGCTTCCCCGGTGAGCTGCTGCGCATGCGTGACGTAGTTCGCCATCACCTGGCCGGATTTGTCATCGCCATACAGATATTTGAGGCGGTTAATTTTGGCCTGGAACACTTCGATGTTGATGTCATAAATCAGATTCGTTTTCTGATAGATGTCATGGATAGCGTTGAAGCGCTGCACACTCAATCCGGTTGCCAGTGCCACTAACAACAGCACGATGCCGAATCCTGCCGACAGTTTACGCGTGATGCGCACATTACGTAATCGGGATACCAGCCCCATGTTCCCTGCTCCTGCGATTGTTGTTTTTGTAAAGTTTGTAAGGGAGTTATCGGAGCGGTACGGGAAATGTTTATTCAGGATTGTGCAAAAAGTGATTGCAGGATGTGACGCGCCGCTGGAAATGTTGTCGTGATGTGCACGATAAAATTGTCAGGTTTGACAAGTGGCAGCAACATCGTTGATCACTTGTCGCAACCATTGATGAGCCGGATTTTGCTGATTGCGACGATGCCACAATAGATGGAAGGTTATGGATGGTAGTTCAATGGGTGGCGTAAATACGTTGATAAGCGTCTGATTTGCTGTGAGAGTTGCCACACGACTTAGCACGGTGGCGATATAATCGGTGCCAGGTAACAACGCCGGTACAGAAAACATTGTGGGTAACGTCAAGCCGATATCGCGTACCAGGTTGTGTTCTCGCAACTTTTGATCCACCAATCCATAATGATTGCCTTCCGGCGACACCAGAATATGACGCATTGCGACAAAAGATTTTAGGTCGATTCCCTTTTCTGCGACGTCATGGTGGCGTCCAATCATAGTGACAAAATCATCGGTTAATAGCGGATGAGAAAGTATCCGGTTTTCAGCCTTGGTCGGTGGCACGCCAATCGCAATATCAATTTTCCCGGCATCTAATAAGGCTACGGTTTCATCACGATCGGTAAAATAGCGCACATGAATACTGCAATTCGGCGCTAATAAAGCCAGTTTCTGCGTTAAAGAAGGCAAAAGTACGTGAAGTGGATATTCCGTCAATCCCAAGGTAAAGCTGCGCGCTTTTGTGGCAGGATCGAAAATCTGAGTTGGATTCATTAGGTTTTTCACCTGCCCTAACGCTTCAGCAACCGGCACGGCTATCTCTTGTGCTTTGGCTGTCGGCAGTAAGCCTTCGGCACTACGAATAAACAGCGGATCGTTAAATACGCGCCGTAAGCGAGATAAAGCTGCACTCATCGCCGGTTGGCTTACACCCACAATGGCGGCGGCTTTAGTGACATTACGCTCCAGCATCAACGCATTAAACGCCACCAGCAGGTTGAGGTCGAACCCATCAAAATTCATATTTTATATAATGCGGTATATTGGCCATTTGTTTGATTGATAGTGACAGATTCAGGAATACTGCTCAAGTCGGTGAGATGCACCGTTAATCATGATGCAAGGGATCCAATATGAATGTCACAACTGAACTCAATCACCGTCTTAAAGTAGAGCGTAAGGCGGTAGAAATGCTATACCGCGCCTTTAGTGATAAAAAACCGGATTTACTGGATTTAGCCGTAACCCAAGACTGGAATGATATTCCTTTAAGTCCGGGGCAAGGTCCGGGACCCGAAGGTTTCAAGCCGCTTCTGGCTAGTTTTATTAAGGCGTTTCCTGATATCAACATCATCGTGCACGATATGGTGCAAGAGCCAGGGAAGATTGCGGTGCGCGCCGAGATCACAGGCACGCATCTCGGCGAGTTTATGGGCATTGCGCCAACCGGACGTGGCATTAGCGTGCGTCTTCATGAATTTCATCTACTGGATGGTGAGCGCGTTACCACAACCTGGCATATGGAAGATTGGCTCGCGATGTTCCAGCAGTTGGGTCAGTTTCCACCGGCTTAATACGATGACTTCTCCGTACTGAATTTGCTCCTAATCTGGCCTTGTTAATAGGTAGAGTTTTAACTGTGATTGCAGGTAGCTATAACCAACTTAGTGCCTGATTAACCAAACCACAGCAGCGAGGCCAGAATTTACGGGAGAAATCATTACAGTATGTTGTAACTATATCACGTAACATTAGGGCACCGGCGAATTTCTATCCACAATGACGGGTAAAGTTCAGCGTCATCAGCATCTTATCGCGCCAGGCTCAGGCGATTTCAGGGTGAAATCGCCTGCAACCATGTGCAGGCGAATAACGTTTACCAGCGCGTCGCTTGCATATCGATAACGAAGCGGTACTTCACTTCGCCTTTTAACATACGAGCGAACGCGGTTTCGATCGCTTCACCGGCGATCAGTTCGATATCGGCAGTGATATTGTGCTTACCGCAGAAATCCAGCATCTCCTGGGTTTCCTGAATGCTGCCAATCGATGAACCGCTAATGCTCAAACGGCGATTCACCATCGGTGTGACGTTAGGAGACTGGTGCGGCTGCTCGGGAATACCGACAAGCACTAAGCGACCGTTGGTTTTCAGCGTGGCAAGGTAAGGATCGAGATCGTGCGGTGCTGAGACGCAGTCTACAATGAAATCCAATGAAGTTTGCGCGGCCGCCATCTGCGCCGCATCGCGTGAAACCACCACGCGCGACGCACCTAAGCGCAGCGCATCTTCACCTTTGGCCGGGGAAGTGGTGAACAGCGTGACTTCCGCGCCCATTGCACTCGCCAGTTTAACCGCCATATGACCTAATCCGCCCAAGCCGACCACGCCGACTTTATCTCCCGCTTTCACGTTAAAGTGACGCAGCGGCGACCACACCGTGACGCCCGCACACAACAGCGGCGCAACACCCGCTAACGGCAAAGTTTGGGGTACGGACACCACGAAGTGCTGATCGACCACGACGTTCTGTGCGTAGCCGCCCCACGTGCTGTCGCCGGTGTATTTATCGATGCCGTTGTAAGTTGCAACAAAGCCAGATTCACAATATTGCTCTTCTTTCTGCTGGCAGAAATGGCATTCGCGGCAGGAATCGACCATCACGCCCACACCCACGACATCACCCGCTTTGAAATTTGTTACGTCCGCGCCGGTTTCCACCACGCGTCCGACGATTTCATGTCCCGGTACCAGCGGATAGCGGCTGACCGCCCATTCGTTACGTGCCATATGCAGATCCGAATGGCACACGCCGCAGTACAGAATTTCAATTTTGACATCCTGCTGCTGCAGAGGGCGCAGTGCAATCTGACTGGAAGAGAGCGGTTTGGCCGCGTCGTGTGCGACTAATGCATTGATTTTCATAGTGCCTCCGAAATGAGCTGGCTTTGGCTAGCTGAAGGCGGCAGACTATAGTGAACATGGTGCAAAATTGATAGTAGTTACCTTTTGGTAACCATACAGGAGGCGAAAACGATGCCCGCGATGGTTGACGGAAAGCTGTTTTTTTATGCGGATTCGCCGCCGCGCCGGCTGATGGATCTGTTTTCGGTGAAATGGAGCAGCATGGTTCTGCACGCGCTGTATCACTGGCCGAACCATCGCGCACGCACTGGCGAGTTGCAGCGCAGCCTGCAGGGAATTTCGAAGAAGATGCTGTTTCAAACGCTGAAAGAGCTGGAGCAGCGCGGCCTGATTGCCCGTCACGTTTATGATGTGGTGCCGCCGAAAGTCGATTACCGCTTAACGCCGCTCGGGATGACGTTCGCGGCACCGATTGAGCAGATGTATCAATGGGGGCTGGAGAATCAGGCGGCGCTGGATGAGATGGAAGCCCACTATCGCGCCGCTACGGACGCGCCATCAGCCGCGCTACACAATCCCGATCGTGCTGCTGACGCGGATTAAACACCACCAGACTTAAACCCGGTTTGCCTTCAACCGCGAAGGTGCTGTATTCCAGCTCCAGCACACCTTCGTCGGGCAGCCACAGCTGTTTGATGCCTTCGCCATGCTGACTCACTTCCTGCGATTGCCACAGCTGGCGGAAGGTGTCGCTCATCTCGCACAGCTCATCCACCAGCGCGCGCACATGCTCGCTGGCGCCGGTTCGCGCCACATCCGCGCGGAAGTTGGCCACCATGCCGCGTGTCACTTTATGCCAGTCCGGCAGACGCTTTTTCATCTCCTCATTACGGAACATCATCAGCAGGATATTGCGCTGGGCAGGCGGCAGCTCGGCGTAATCGACAAACACTTTGGTCGCCGCACGGTTCCATGCCACCACTTGCCACTCTGCGGTTTTCACCAGCGCTGGCGTGTTCTCCATGCTGTCGAGTACGCGCTGTAGCGATGGCGAAACATCCACGCCCGCTTGCCATGTCACGCCCGGCAGACGATTTTGCGCCAGCAAAAACAGGTGATCGCGCTCGGCGGCGCTCAGCTCCAATGCGCGAGCTAGACGTTCCAGCACTTCTTCTGAGGGCGCGCCGCCTCTGCCCTGCTCCAGCCACGTATACCACGTGGTGCTGACACACGCGCGTACCGCCACTTCTTCCCGGCGCAGGCCCGGCGTGCGGCGGCGCAGCAAGGTGTAACCGAGTTTCGCCGCATCCAGCCGCTGGCGGCGTTCACGCAGATAGTTGCCGAGCACGTTGTCATCTTGCTGAGTCATGCCTTTATCCTGTTAGTGCGTATACCTGTATAAGCTCACGACTTTTCGCCGCGTCGCAGACTTTTATGATAGTGCTTCAACTTTGAAAAAGTGGAGCACCAATATGCGAATTTTTGTGACCGGGGCGAGCGGCTTTATCGGTTCCGCCATTGTGAAAAAATTGCAGGCACGCGGTTATCAGGTGCAAGGTCTTGCGCGTAGCGAGGCGTCCGCCGAAAAACTGCAGCAGCAAGGTGTGCAGGTGATTCGCGGCGATCTTGAAGATCTCGTCGGGCTGCGCAAGGCCGTTGAACAGAGCGACGGCGTGATCCATGCCGGTTATATTCACGATTTCAGCCACATGGATCATGCCGCCGAGGTCGACCAGCGTGCGATTCTGGCGATGGGTGACGTATTGGTAGGTTCAGATCGCCCGCTAATTGTCACCACCGGCACCGCGTTAGTGTCGCCAGGACGTCTCGCCACCGAACAAATCAGACCGGCAGCGGGCGCACATCCCCGCTCCAACTCTAACGTCGCCGCGCTGGCGTTGGCTGACAGCGGCGTGCGCGTGGCGCTGGTGCGCTTACCGCCAACCGTGCATGGCGCAGGCGATCACGGATTTATTCCGATGATCATCAATATGGCGAAGGAGAAAGGTGCGGCGGTATATGTCGGCGATGGCGAGAATCGCTGGCCTGCGGTACATCGCGATGATGCAGCTGAACTGTTTTGCCTGGCGGCCGAGCAGGCTGAGCCGGGTGCGATCCTGCATGCGGTGCAAGAGGAAGGTGTACCGTTCCGTCAGATCGCCGAAACTATCGGCGCCGGATTAGCGCTGCCGGTGAAAAGCCTGACGCTGGAAGAAGCCAAAGCGTGGTTAGGCTGGATGGCGTTCTTCGCCTCTACCGATAATCCGTCCTCCAGCGCGTGGACGCGTGAGAAGTTTAACTGGCAGCCGCGTGGGCCGGGATTACTGCAGGATATGCGTGAGGCGGGATATTTTAATTAATGGTCGCCATGAATGGCGCCTACGAAGTCAGGTGCGCATTTATGCGCACCTGGAAATTCATCAACCAAACGGCACTTCACGCGCCAGAATGCGGGCAATTACGTTAAGTGCGCCTTCGTCATTGTTGCTTTCAGTTCTGTAACGCGACACCGCGCTGACCGGCGCTGCGGCGTTCGCCATTGAGAAGCTGTAACACGCCTGACGCAGCATTTCGATGTCGTTGGCGCTGTCACCTACCGCCACCACTTCACAATCATCGATGCCCCATTTTTCCTGCAGCAGCGCGATGCCGTGCGCTTTGTGGCAGCCGGGAATGATCAAATCAACAAAACCAAAACCGCTGGAAACCGGATGCATGATGTTTTCAATCGCGCCCAGCTCCGCGTGCAAACGCTCCATCAAGGCATCAACGCCTTCGTGCGCCAGGTTCAGCGAGAACTTAAAGATGGTATCGTCGATGTCGTAGAGATTGTCGCGCTTTTCCAGACGATGGTAGTGATTCGCCAGCATGGCAATCACTTCGTCGGACATTGACGTGTGCACGTACGCGCCGTTGCGGCCACAGACTACGGTGCTGATGTCCGGTTCTTTAGCGAGAATATCGAGGATTTGATGCACACGTTCCTGCGCCAGTTCACCACAGAAGATCTCTTCATTGCTGTCAGAAACCCAGGCGCCGTTTTCCGCGACAAAAGCGATCTCATCTTTGATATCAGGAAAGTAGCGCAGCAACTGATAATACTGATTGCCGCTGGCGACCACGAAACGAATGCCCTTCTCTTTCAACAACGCATACTGACGCGCAAAGCGCTGCGTGTTGTACTGTTTGTTGTCATCGAGAAAAGTGCCATCCATATCCACCGCAATCATCTTCACTGCCATTTTGCTCTCCCGTTTGCTCATTCGGCTCTATAAAGGTTTTGTTAAGCTTACTCGCGGTGTGGATTATTGAGAATGTGAATAATGAGTTTGTTAACCGCTTTCAGAGATTTCCAGTCCATCTTTTACTGTAAATTGGCGCCTTTTTCCCTGATCCAGGCACAAAACATCTCCGCCATCTCTTGCGCGTAAGACTGAATCTGCGCTGGCGTGCGCGGCGATTCGGAAAAGTGTTTCCCAACATTGCCCAGCGTACTGTTCAATAAATCTGCGGCGCGCGCCCGTTCGCTCTCCTCTGACTGCGGTAATACTTCACACAGAAAATCACCAATGACGTTTTCACCTGCCGCGCGCGCTTCCTGCACTTCCGGCGCATCACGATACAGAGGTGCGGCGTCATTCAGCGCGGTGCGCATCGCCGCTTCTTCACATTCGGAATGTAAAAACGCCAGCGTGAGATCGTGCAGTCGCTGACGCGGTGTGTTGGCGGTATTACGCAGAATCGCGCCTAACAAATTGCCGGTGCGCTGCCATTCCTCGCTTTGCAATCTGAAAAGAATAGCCGCCTTATTGGGAAAATATTGATACAGCGATCCAATACTTACGCCGGCGCGTTCCGCCACCCGCGCCGTGGTGAAACGGGCGGCGCCTTCCAGCTCTAAAACCTGAGTAGCCGCTTGCAATATTGCGGAAACCAGCTCGCTGGAGCGCGCCTGCTTGGGCCTTTTTCTCTCTGAAATCTTAGTGTTACGTGGCTCAGCCATCATCATCCTCTGAACACGAATAGAGAAATGCGAATAATTCATCGTATTCTGTTGGCACAGCAAAATCCACTCGGTATGCCCGGAGAACAACATGAACACCTTAACTTCTGCGCCACTGGCGCCGCTGCTGAATTACCTGTTTGAGCTGGCCGATAATATGGCGCATCCAACCAACGATGCGTTCAGAACGATGTCTGACGCCGAACAACATCGCCTGCTGCAAAGTAAAACCGATTATCTGGAACTTTACGGACATTTGAAGGAAGTCCCGCTGGCGGTCTCGCGTGAAACCGGCAAGTTGCTGTATATGCTGGCGCGCAGCAGCCATGCCAAAACCATTGTTGAGTTTGGTACCTCGTTCGGCATTTCCACGCTGCATCTGGCAGCAGCGGTGCGCGATAACGGCGGCGGCAACATCATCACCTGCGAATTTGAGCCGGGGAAAGTGGCGTTAGCCCGTAACCATTTCGCCGATGCCGGCGTCAGCGATTTGATTGAGGTGCGCGTTGGCGATGCGTTGCAGACACTAAGCCGCGATTTACCAGCCACCATCGATATGCTGGTGCTCGACGGCGCAAAAGCGATTTACCCAGAGATTGTGACGCTGGTGCAGCCGTTTTTGCGTCCTGGCGCGCTAATTGTTGCCGACGATGCCGACTTCAGCCCGGAATATCTGGCGTTAGTGCACGACAGCCGAGGGTTTATGTCACTGCCGTTTAATGATGGGGTTGAGGTTTCGATGTGGTTGGGAGCAGCGTAATTGAGGAGGTCGCCATGAATGGCGACCCTACGAATTAATTAAACCATGGCTGGAAGGGATCGGGGAATTTTGCCCAATTATCGGGACCGAGCGCCATCTCCTCATCGGTTAACAGCGCCTGTTCCAGTGTGTTACGCAGCGCGGCTTCATCCATGTCGATACCGATAAACACCAGTTCCTGACGCGCGTCGCCGCTACCGTCAACCCAATTCTCTAAAATGTAGCCAAGGTTTTCCGCATCTTCCGGCCAGCGATCTTTGGGCACGCTGGCCCACCACATCCCGGCTAAACCCTGGCGTGACACGCCGCCCGCCTGCGACCATGAACCGGCATGGCGCGGACGGCTGGCGAGCCAGAAGTAGCCTTTAGAACGCACCACGCCGCGCATCTCGTTTTCAATCAGCTGGAAAAATCGCATCGGATGGAACGGGCGACGTGCGCGGAACACGAAGTTACGAATGCCATATTCTTCCGTTTCTGGCGTGTGTTCACCCCGCAACTCCTGCAGCCAGCCGGGCGCCTGTGCGGCGGCATCAAAATTAAACAAACCGGTATTGAGCACCTGATCCAGCCCGACTTTGCCGAATTCAGAGGTGATGATGTTGGCGCGCGGATTGAGCGACGTCAGAATCGCCATTAATCGCGCTTTTTCCGTTTCGTTAATCAGGTCGGTTTTGTTGAGGATCATAACATCGCAGAACTCGATTTGATCGACCAGCAAATCCACCACCGTGCGCTCATCCTCAGCGCCCAACGATTCTCCGCGCGACTGAATGCTTTCGTTCGATTCATAGTCGCGCAGGAAGTTAAAGCCATCGACCACCGTCACCATGGTATCGAGCGAGGCGACTTCAGACAGACTTTGCCCGTCTTCATCGGCGAAAGTGAAAGTCTCCGCCACCGGCAGCGGTTCAGAAATGCCGGTCGATTCGATCACCAGGTTATCGAAACGGCCATCCTTTGCCAAGCGATTCACCTCCAGCAGCAAATCTTCACGCAGCGTGCAGCAAATGCAGCCGTTACTCATTTCCACCAGCTTTTCGTCGGTGCGCGACAGCTCTGCCCCGCCCTCGCGCACCAGCGCGGCATCGATATTCACTTCCGACATATCATTGACGATCACCGCCACGCGACGGCCTTCGCGGTTATTAAGAATATGATTGAGCAGCGTGGTTTTACCGGCGCCGAGAAAGCCAGAAAGCACGGTGACGGGAAGTTTTTTAAAATCATGATGGCTTTGGGTTAATGCTGACATAGCAACTCCTCTGAATGACAACGTTCACAAGGCGTATGGGCATACGCATAGTGTTGGTTATGTTATAACATAACAATTAACGTTGTCATTGAGGAATGTTGATGGAGCGGATCGGTCGCCATAAATGGCGACCTTAGGGCGTAACAGAAAATCCGTTGTTACTGGTTGTTCGGGTAACTTAAATCGATCGCGTTATCCGGTAACGTGGTGAAGTTTTTAACGATGGTGCGGAAATCTGCGTTCGGCTTCAGATCGGCAAACTGTTGCGGATAGAGATCTTTCGCCAGGATTTCCATGCCGATGATGTTGTACGGATGGTTGTAGAAGTGGTGATAAACGCCGTATACGCGGCCTTGCTTCACTGGCTCAATCTGCGCCAGGCCAGTGCGTTTCAACAGCGTCTGGAAGGTGGCTTTCACTTCCTGCGGCTGCACGCCATAACCAAATGGCAGCACATTGGCGTTCGGACGCTTCGAACCGGTCATGATGTAAACATCCGGTTTCATGGCGATGATTTTTTCCAGCGCAACAAATCCGGCGTTGCCCGGCAGCAGTTCAGAGCCGATATTTTTTCCGCCCACCGCTTCCACCAATCCGCCCCAACCATTGTGGCTGTGCGTGAAGCAGCAGTTGTCGCTATTCCCGGCGATCGGTTCGATAAACACTGTCGGCTTATTTTTCACTTCTGCAACACCTTGGGTGATGCGCGCGAATTTCTGCTGATAAAAATCAGTGTAAGCCTTGGCCTGGGTTTCGCGGTTCAGCACTTTGCCGAGCAGCGTAACACTTGGTGCAGTGTTCTGCGCCGGATGCAGTTCGTAATCCACGAACACCACCGGAATATGTAGATTATTCAGGGTCGTGAGCACGCCTGATTGTTGCAACGCCGGTTTGGCGCGCAATTGCGCAATCATCAAATCCGGTTTTTGCGCCAGCACGCTTTCGAGATTGACCTGGCCCTGATCGCTAAAGCCCATATCGACGATTTTCGTCGCTTCCGGCCAGCGCCCTTTCAGCACATCCCAGGTTTGCGTGTCCTGCTTTTTCGGCAGATTATTCCACGCCACCACACGCTTAAACGGGTCGTCGCGATCCAGCAGCGCCAGCGTCAAAATGTCGCGGCCATCCTGCAGAATGATGTGCTGTGGCTCTTTACTGATGGTTTGCGTGTTGCCGTCCATGTCGGTGATGGTCAGCGGATAAGTGGAGGCGGCAGCCGCCGTTGAAGCCAGTAATCCCATTGCCAAAAGCAGGCGCGTTTTCATCCCATAACTCCGTGGTAAAAAGAATAGTTATTATTATCAATTACCTTAACACAACCTTAAATGGCGAGAATAAACGCCACTTGAATCAGGTGTAACAGAGTTTTACGAGAGCGCTGTCAGGTGAAATCAGACAGTTTTTGTCCGGAGGTAATGAGTTCCTGCAGCAACATCTGACGGCGTTCCTGCGGCGTATCGCGACTAACCATAAAGCAGATTGCCGCCACGGCCTGACCGCTGCGCGAACGGATCGGCGCCGCCATGCAGCAGGTAAAGCTTTCAGATAAGCCTTCCGTCATGCAATAACCGAGTTTTCCGGCGTGATGAATTTCATCAAGAAATGCCTGCTTATCGAGAATCTGCCCGCTGGCGAGGCGATAATCCTCTTCCGGGATCAGATCCAGAATCGCACTATCCGACCAGTTACTCAGCAGCAAGCGGCCGGTCGCGGTCCAGGTAATTGGCACACGCACGCCGATATCGGAGGTGATTTTGAACGGATGCGCATTACTCTCAGAGAGCACCACGGTGTATTTATTGCCTTCCAGCATACAGAGCTGCACGGTTTCGCCGTGGCGCGCCACAATCTCCACCATCAGCTGATGCGCCCGACGGATCAGATCGTTGTGCGCCATATAATCCGCACCGTAATAGTGCATCTCACGGCCAAAGAACACCGCGCCTTCGGCATCCGATTCCACCAAACCAGCTTCACTCAACAGGCTGACTAATTCATAGATGCTGGAACGCGGTGCGCCGGTTGCATCAATCAACGCGCGCATCGACATCGGTTGGCGTGCGCTGTGCAACTGCCGAAAGATATCAATAACCCGGTCAACGCCGCGCGCCCGCGAGGTTTTTTCATCCGGCATAAACTCACTCCTTGGTGGCATAGCTATAAAAGGCATAGGCAATGAAAGAGAGGCATGATACACCGCGCACCAACTTTTACCCATCCCGGATTAAATAAATATTAATCGCCCGCCATTTATTAACCCGATCAATTTTGGTGCCTCATTATGGCGCATTACGCTCACTGAACTTTTATAAAACTACGATAGCGATCACACTCCAATTTAAATAAGCACTCAACTTAAATTTATTTTGCGATCCGGACGACATCACAAAAAATTAAATAGCGCTGCACATATTGCAAAAGAAAAATTCCTGTGCAAATCTTGCCCTATCCAGTATTGCAGATAGAAGTCTGGTATATCAGACAACATAGTAAGCAGCTTTTCGCTGCAACAGGAGCAGGAACGGATGACGATTAAACGTTATGGCGTCGAAGGCGGAACCGGTACCGGCGGGCAGAAACTGCCGTTTGCCCGCGCGGTGGAAGCCGATGGCTGGCTCTACATCTCCGGCCAGACGCCGATGCGCGACGGCGAAGTGGTGGAAGGCGGTATCATTGAACAGACGCAGCTGGCGTTCGAAAACTGTCTCACCATCATGCGCGAAGCCGGTTATAGCGTGGAAGATGTGGTGCATGTCACGGCGGTATTAACCGACGCGCGTTATTTCAGTTCATTTAATAAAGTATTCAGTGAGATATTCAGCGGAAATCCTCCGGCACGTATTTGTAGCGTGCAGGATTTAGTGGTCGACTGCAAAGTCGAAGTCGATATGAAATGCTTCCGCGCCGATCGTAAATAAACATTACGGTTAAAACAGGCTGGCGAATTTTACTTTCTCCGCCCACACCAGGACAGCCTGTTATTAATTGATGCCTTTCTATTTTGCTGTGAAATAACGGTATTACACCGTCTCGTCAAAATTTCTAAAGAGAGCATAACAATGAAGACAACATCGCTAAAAGTGAGTCTCAACGCGCTAGCCGGCGCGCTGGTATTACTGACGCTGGCGGGCTGTACGCCAACCGAAGAGAAAAAAGAGGCGGGTGCCGCGCCGCAGTCAGCGCTGCAAACTGTATTGCAACGCGGCACGCTGCGCGTCGGTGACTGCCTGAGCTTTGCGCCGTTTGGGTTTTACGATAAAGACGGTAACCCGGATGGCTACGATGTTGATCTCGCCAAAGCGCTGGCCAAAGAGATGGGCGTGAAGCTGGAAATGGTCAACACCACCAGCGCCAACCGCATTCCTAACCTGCAAACCAATAAAGTGGATGTGGTGTTCTGTAACTTCACCCGCAATCTGGAACGCGCCAAAGAGATCGGCTTCACCAACCCGTATGTGGTGGCGAGTGAAGCGATGCTGGTGCGTAAAAATAGCGGCATTCAGTCCGCACACGATATGGGCGGCAAAACCATCGCCACGGTGAAAGGCTCTACTAACGGCGATGAAGTGCGCAATCTGGGCATCGACGTAAAAATCCAGGAGTACGACTCATCGCAAGCGGCCATCCTCGCGGTGAAACAGGGCCAGGCCGATGCGATGATCGAGGATAACAACTTCCTCGCCTATCAGGCCAAGCTTGACCCAACGTTAACCGTGACCAACGAAGCGCTGGTGCCGCTGGAATACAACGCCTTCGGCGTGAAACAGGGCGATCAGGCCTGGATCAACTACCTCAACGAATTCCTGTTTGAAATTAACGCCTCCGGCGAAAACGCCCAGCTGTATCAGAAATGGTTCGGCAACAAACCGCGTTACCCGCTGAATCCGCAATATTGATCCCCACGCGGCGCGGCAGCAGATGCTGCGCCGCCCGAAGGAGCAGAACCATGAGTTATCAATGGCTAACCCTGTGGCGCTACGCCGACACTTTTCTTGACGCCGCGTGGCTCACCTTGCAGGTGACGTTGCTGGCGTTTGCGCTGGCGGTGGCGCTCGGTTTGCTCTCGGCGCTGGCGAAAGCATCGCCGCTGGCCCCGCTGCGCTGGATCAGTCACTGCTACGTTGAGTTCATTCGCAACACGCCGGTGCTGCTGCAGATCTTCATCATCTTCTTTGGTCTGCCGTCGCTCGGCATCACCATGAGCGCCTTTACGGCGGGTGTGCTGGCGCTGGGGATTAACGTTGGTGCGTACCTGTCCGAAACCTTCCGCGCGGGGATTCAATCGGTGCCGAAAGGCCAGCTTGAAGCCGCATGGGTGCTTGGCATTCCGCGTCGTCAGGTGTTTCTCACCGTGGTGCTGCCGCAAGCGGCGCGCGCGGTGTGGCCCGCCATTATCAACAACCTGATTCAACTGCTGCTCGGCACTTCTTTGCTGTCAGCGATTGCGCTGCCTGAGTTAACCGGCACCGCCACGGTGATCAACGCGCGTACGCTGCTGTATATCCAGACCTTTAGCGTGGTGGCCTTGGTGTATCTGGTGCTGAGCAACCTGTTCTCCTGGCTGGGCACGATTGCAGGACGGCGCATGTTCCACCCGCCGCTGGTGACCCCGATAAAAAAGTCCGCCTGGTGGTGGGCAAGAAAATGGCTGACTAATCCAGTGAAACGGGAGAACGCGCTATGAACGAGTTAATCATCAGTTCGTTACCGATTCTGCTGAAAGGGCTCGGTATCACGCTGCTGCTGTCGGTGGCTGCGATTATTGGCAGTACGCTGCTGGGCTTGCTGGCGGCGGTGTTGCGCACCAGCCGCTTGCCGGTTCTGAAGCAGATTGCGGTGATCTACACCGAGTTGTTCCGCGGCACGCCGGTGCTGATCACGCTGATGTTCATTTACTTCGGCGTGGCCTATTTCGGCTATGACATCAACCTGTTTGCCGCCGGTATTCTGGGTCTGAGCATCTATCAGGGCGCGTATATCGCCGAGGTGTTCCGCGCCGGTATCGAAGCGGTGCCGAAAGGCCAGTGGGAAGTATCATGGATTTTGGGCCTGTCCAAACGCCAGACTTTTATGAGCGTGATCCTGCCGCAAACGCGCGGCATCGTGCTGCCGCCGCTGGCGGGCCAGTATCTTTCCCTGATCAAAGATACCTCGATCGTCAGCATGATCGGCATGTCCGAACTGATGCATCAGGGCCAGGCAATTGTCGACCGCATCGGTCAACCGGTCATTGTTTACGGCCTGGTCGCCCTGCTCTACTTCGCTGTCTGCTTCCCGCTTTCCCGTTGGGTTCAACATCATCAAACCAGGAGCCAAATCTCATGAGCAAATCCGCCATTACCTTAAGCCGGATAACCAAATCGTTTGGCGCAACTCAGGTGCTGAAAGAGATCAGCCTTGATGTTTCACCGGGGGAAGTGCTGGTGCTGATTGGCGCGTCCGGCTCCGGCAAAAGTACTGTATTGCGCATCATGAGCGGGCTGGAAGTGGCCGACGGCGGAGAAGTGTGGGTCAACGACGTGCCGCTGCATCAACGCAAACGCGCCAGTGAAATTTGCGGCCACGTTGGCATGGTATTTCAGCAGTTCAACCTGTTCCCGCACAAAACCGCGCTCGGCAACGTGACGCTGGCGCTGATCAAAGCGCAAAAGCTGTCGGAGGCCGAAGCCACTAAACGCGGCATGGCGGCACTGACGCGTGTCGGACTCGCCGAGCGCGCGCATCACTATCCGGCGCAGCTTTCCGGTGGTCAGCAGCAGCGGGTGGCGATTGCCCGTGCGCTGGCGGTAGAACCGAAAATCATGTTCTTCGATGAAGCCACCTCAGCGCTGGATCCCGAATTGGTGGGCGAAGTGATGGAAGTGATGCGCAGCCTGGCGCGTGAAGGCATGACCATGGTGGTGGTGACGCATGAGATGGGCTTTGCGCACAAAACCGCTGACCGCGTGGTGTTTATGGATCAGGGCGTAATTGCCGAACAAGGTTCGCCCGAGCAAATCTTCGTCAACCCGCAGAACCCGCGCACTCAGCAGTTCTTATCACGCGTACTTGAGCATTAACAGGAGGATCTATGTCGATTCGCTTTCCGCTGCAGGCGGATGGATTACTGGATGCGCAGCAAACCGCACCACGTTTTAAATCGGTCGCGGGTGCAGGTGATGCGCCGCTGGCTGTCGGCACCGCAGTACTCAGCAGCGATCAGGTGTTTTCGCCGCTGATGATCATGAAACAGTCGGCGCTGGAGAATAACCTGCGCCAGCTGGCGGACTTCTGCCGTGAAAACGGCGTGATGCTCGCCGCGCACGGGAAAACCTCGATGTCGCCCGCCATTCTGCGCCGCGCAATTACTGAAGGCGGCGCGTGGGGTTTGGGTGCCGCCACGCCCGCACAAGTACGTGCGCTGCGCCAGTTCGGCATCCGCAATGTGTTTCTCGCCAATCAGCTGGTCGATCCGGCGGGCATTCGCTGGATTGCGCAGTGGCAACAGCAACATCCCGATCACGGCTTCCTGTGTTATGTCGATTCGCTGCAAGGCGTGAAGCTGTTGGCGCAGAACCTCGGCGATAGCCAGATTTCGGTGCTGCTGGAGATGTCAGTCAGCGGTGGCCGCACCGGCTGTCGTTCTCAGCAGGACGCAGTAGCGATTGCCGAAGCGATCGCCGCCTGCCCTGCGCTGAAGCTGGTGGGCGTGGCCGGTTATGAAGGTGCGCTGGGTGCAAACCGTGATGAAAGCGGCATTCAACGCGTAAAAGATTACTGCCAGATGATGATCGCTACCGCTGAATTGCTGGCAGAAAAGCAGCTGTTCAGCAGCGATCACATTATCCTCAGCGCCGGTGGCGGTGCGTGGTTTGATGTGGTGACAGCCTGCTTTACCGCAGCAAAACTGCCGCTGCCAATGACGCCGCTGATCCGTTCCGGTGCTTATATGGCGCACGACAACGGATTGTATGCGCGCATCGCGCCCTTTGCTCAGCCGGGTGCGACACATCATTTTGCCGCCGCGCTGGAGATTTGGGGCCGCGTATTATCGCGCCCGCAACCGGGCCTGGCGTTCGTGGATTTCGGTCGTCGCGATGTCCCCTTCGATCAGGATCTGCCGAATCCGTTGTGGATCCGCAACGCCGATGGCAGCGCCCCGCGCACCGCAACGCATCTGCGTATAAATGATGTGAACGATCAGCACGCTTATTTGTTATTGCCGGAGGATGAGCCACTGCAGGTAGGCGATTGGGTCGGCTGCGGTATTTCGCATCCCTGTACTGCCTTTGATAAATGGCGCTATCTGCCGCTGGTGGATGATGATTATTGCGTCACAGATTCACTGGAAACAGCGTTTTGATGGGTTTTTGAACCAGGTCGCCATGAATGGCGACCCCATGACAAACGGTGCGCATTGCTGCGCACCTTATACTTAACGCCAACCCAACTCCGGTGCAACGTGGGTCAAAATGCTCTCAATCACGTGCGCACAGTAATCCACGCCTAACTGGTTCGGGATGGTCAGCAGCAGCGTATCCGCTTCAGCAATCCCTTCGTCCTGCGCCAGCTGTTTGATCAACTGATCCGGCTCGGCGGCGTAGCTGCGACCAAAGATGGCGCGGGTTTTCTCGTCGAGGAAACCCACCGAATCCTGATCCTGGCCACTGCGACCAAAGTAGGCGCGGTCGGTGTCGTTGGTCAGCGCAAAGATGCTGCGGCTCACCGAAACACGCGGCGTACGCTGATGGCCCGCGGCTTCCCATGCCTGACGATAGGCACGAATCTGCTTCGCCTGCTGCACGTGGAACGGCTCGCCGGTTTCATCATCTTTCAGGGTAGAGCTTTGCAGGTTCATGCCCTGCTGCGCTGCCCAGATGGATGTTGCGTTGGAACCAGAACCCCACCAGATACGCTCACGCAATCCAGCCGAGAACGGCTCCAGACGCAGCAAGCCCGGCGGATTCGGGAACATCGGCTGCGGATTCGGTTTCGCGAAACCTTCACCGCGAAGCACTTCCAGCAATTCCTCGGTATGACGACGGCCCATATCGGCATCGCTTTCGCCGTTCTGCGGATCAAAACCAAAGTAGCGATAACCTTCGATCACTTGCTCTGGTGAGCCACGGCTCAGGCCGAGCTGCAGACGACCGTTAGAAATCAGATCCGCCGCGCCGGCATCTTCCGCCATGTACAACGGGTTTTCGTAACGCATATCGATCACGCCGGTACCAATTTCGATCTTTTTGGTACGCGCACCCACCGCCGCCAGGAGCGGGAACGGCGAGCTCAACTGACGCGCAAAGTGGTGCACGCGGAAGTAGGCACCATCGGCACCCAACTCTTCGGCCGCGACCGCTAAATCAATTGATTGCAGCAGGACGTCCTGCGCCGAACGGGTGGCAGATTGTGATGATGGGGTCCAGTGACCAAAGGATAAGAAGCCAATTTTTTTCATGCTGAAATTCTCCTCGTGAGCCACGCAGGCTCAAACGTTTTCAATGCAGCAAGGTTACGCCACAGACGAGGTGACTGATAGCCAATAGATTTCGCGCGCTTCATCAACTTTTTTGCATAAGTAAGAAAAAGAGATTCTTTGTGTTCATCACGGTGTTCAATCATCGTCAGAGGCCTAATCACTGTTCACAGGTTCGGCTTCTCCATGAGTAAAGGGACATCCGCCTATCTCAGCGCGCAACAGCGCGAGGTGGTGCATCAACTGGCACGCAGCTGGCTGTGGCGCAGCGAATTGCCGACGTGGCTATTGATGGTGGCGGTGTACGGCGGCTGGTTCGCCAGCGTTGTCTATTGGCAAACGCTGGGATTAACCTTGAGCACGCTGCTGCTGATCCTTTTTACCACCTGGTATATGTCGCTGCAGCACGAGATGATTCACGGCCACCCGACGCGTTTTCCCCGTTTCAATCAGCTGTTCGGTACGCTGCCGCTGGCGGTGTGGTATCCATATGGTTTATATCGCGATTCGCATCTGGCGCATCATCGCAATCACACGCTGACCGATCCCGATGAAGATCCGGAAACCTACTACCTTTCACCGCAGCGCTGGGCGCAACTCAAGCCGTGGCAGCAGCAGGTGATCCATCTGCGCAACACCTTTCCTGGCCGCTTGCTGATCGGTCCCCTGCTGGATATGGTCGCCACTCTCAAAACCTTGCTGCATGCCTTTATCCAACGCGATACACCGGCGATGGCGATGTGGATCATTCATCTCAGCTTGCTGAGCGGGCTGTTTTACTGGATGACGCTGCACGGTTTCTCGCCGCTGTGGTTCGTGCTGGCGGTGAGTTATCCGGCGCTGATGCTGACCAAAGTGCGATCGTTCTACGAGCATCGCGCCGAAGAAGAACCGCTGGCGCGCTCGGTCAATAATGAAGCCGCGCTGCCGTGGCGCTTGCTATTCCTCAATCTCAACTATCATTCTGTACATCACGATCTGCCCGGTTTGCCGTGGTACGGATTACGCAAAGTCTATTTGCTCTATCGCGATAGCTATCATCAGCGTAATCACGGTTTTCGCGTCGCCGGTTATGGCGAGTGGATAACTCGCTTCTGGCGCAAATCGGTCGAGGTTAATGCCCATCCGGGTACGCAAAAGGATGCACAGAATGCCCACTCTTTCGTTACCGATGTACGACATCAACCATCAGGCGACTCTCGGCCTGACCTCAGCGCTAACGACGCTGCTGCAACAACGCGGCGTGCAGGCTGAGGTTAGCTGGCCGCAGGATTTACTGCCGCACTGGCGCGATGAGCAATTGCTGCTGAGCCAAACCTGCGGTTATCCGCTGGTGGAACTGCTACCCGATGTGCAGCTGGTCGGCACCTTTCACTCCAGCGCGCAGGGCTGCGACGGCATGCGCTATCGCAGTTGGCTGGTGGCACGCCGCGAAGATGAGAACCTGACGCTCAGCGATTTCTGTGGTCGGCGCGCGGTGTGCAACAGCAACGATTCGCACTCCGGCTTCAACGCGCTGCGCTACGTGATTGCCCCGCTGGCGCAGAACGGGAAATTCTTCAGCAACACCCGTTTTAGCGGCAGCCATCGTCAGTCGCTGACGGCGTTGCGGGCCGGCGATGCGGATATCGCGGCGATTGATTGCATCACCTGGGCGCTGCTGCGCCGCAATTATCCGGAGGAGTTGACCGGGCTGGAGATCATCGGCGAAACGCCGCTGTGCGCCGCGCTGCCGCTGATTACCTCGGCCAAAACCGATGCGAAAACCCTTGAGAAACTGCGCAGTGCGTTGAGCGAGCTAACCCGCGATAAGCGTTATCAGGATCTGCTGGCGGAGAGTTTGATCAGCGGGTTCAGCGTGAGCGATCGGGAGTTTTATGACGAAGTGCGGGAGTGGAAGGATCGCGCCGCCGCGCTCGGCGTGACGGCATTATAATCGTATGGTCGCCATTTATGGCGACCTTGCCAACATTACGCTACCTGCTCACGACTACGCTGCACCGCGAACTGGTTTGCCGGCTCGTCCAATCCCAGGTTCTCGCGCAGCGTCTCGCCTTCATACTCTTTGCGATAAATACCCCGCGCCTGCAACAGCGGAATCACCTGCGCCACGAAATCATCAAATGCGGTTGGCGTGCCGCCGCGCACGATAAAACCGTCGGTTGCGCCCTGCAGGAACCAGTTTGCCAGCCCTTCCGCTACCTGCTCCGCCGTACCCAGGAAACTCGGGCGCGGCGTGGCTTCTTCCAGCGCCGCCTGACGTAGCGTTAAGCCCCGTTCGCGGGCGTTCTGTTTGATCTTGTCGGTGGTGCTGCGGAAGCTGTTGCTGCCGAGTTCGCCAATATCCGGGAAAGGGGCATCCAGCGTGTACTGACTGAAATCATGATGCTCGAAGTAGCGGCCAAGATACTCCAGCGCTTTATCGATGGTCACCAGTTCTGCGGTTTGCTGATAGCGGCGCTCGGCGTCTTCCTCGGTTTCACCAATAATCACGCTGATGCCCTGGAACACACGAATATCATCGGCATCGCGCCCGCGCGCCACCAGCCGGCGACGCACATCTTCACGGAACTCACGCGCCTGCTCCAGCGTTTCCTGGCGCGTGTAAATGGCATCGGCGGCTTCGGCGGCGAAGGCTTTGCCCGCTTCTGAAGCGCCCGCCTGGAACACAATCGGACGTCCCTGCGGCGAGCGGCCGACGTTGAGCGGTCCCTGCACCGAGAAGTACTGTCCTTGATGATTCAGCGTATGCAGCTTGTCGGCGGCGAAGAATTCCCCGCTCTGTTTATTGCGCACAAAGGCATCGCCTTCCCACGAATCCCACAGCCCTTTCACCACCTGCAAATATTCGCTGGCGACGCGATAGCGCTCGTCATGCTCGGGATGCGTGCTGCGCGAGAAATTTTTTGCCGAGCCTTCCAGCGGCGAGGTCACCACGTTCCAGCCAACGCGACCGCCGCTCAGATGGTCGAGGCTGGCGAACTGGCGCGCCACGGTAAACGGCTCGCTGTAGGAGGTTGAAAGCGTGGCGACCAGACCGATTTTTTTAGTCACCAGCGACAGCGCCGACAGCAAGGTGATCGGCTCAAAGCGGTTAAGAAAGTGCGGAATCGACTGCGGCGTGATGTACAAACCGTCGGCGACAAACAGAAAATCGATCTTCGCCTGCTCGGCTTTACGCGCCAAATCCAGCACGTAATCGATGTTAATGCTGGCATCCGCCACCGCATCGGGATGACGCCATGCCGACATGTTGCCGGATACGCCCTGAATAATCGCGCCCAGCCGCAGCTGGCGTTGTGTCTGACTCATTCTGCTCTCCTTAGTATGCGTTCGCGGGCTGCCAGTCGGGAATGACCGGCAGCGCCTGTAACAGCTTTTGCGTCCACGGATGCTGCGGCGCGGCGAACACCTGCTGCAGCGCCCCGCTCTCCACCACTTGCCCGTTCTGCATCACCAGCACGCGATCCGCCAGATGCTGTATCACGCCGAGATCGTGAGAGATAAACAGCAGCGCGGTGCCGTGTTCGGCCTGCATATCGGTCAGCAGATCCAGCACCTGCGCCTGCACCGACACGTCGAGCGCGCTGACCGGTTCATCGGCCACCAGCAGCGCCGGATTCGGCGCAAAGGCGCGCGCAATTGCCACGCGCTGGCGCTGACCGCCGGAAAGCTGTTGCGGATAACGCTGCAGGAAGCGGTCACCAAGCTGCACTTCATCGAGCAGCTGGCGCACGCGCTGACGCCGTGCATCGCCGTAAATTCCGGCGCTATCGAGGCTTTCGCCGATAATTTTTTCCACCGTGTAGCGCGGATCAAATGAGCTGAACGGGTCCTGCGCGATCAGCTGTAGCCGCGCACGTCGGGCGCGACGTGCTTTCTCCGGCAGACGATCCCAGCGCTCGCCTTCCAGCAGCAGCGTGCCGCTGTCCGGTTCGGTTAAGCCCATCACCACTTTCACCAGCGAGGTTTTACCGGAGCCGGATTCGCCGACCACGCCAAGCGTTTCCCCGGCGTGCAGCCTAAAGTTGATGTCGTTGAGCACCAGACGATCGCCGTAAGCTTTATGCAGGCCGATCCCTTCCAGCAGCGGCGCGCTGCTGCGTGTCGGACGCGGCGGCAGCGGCGTCGGTTCTGCGGCGCTGAGGCGCAAACCGCGCGTGGCGGGCGTTGGCACCGCGCGCAGCAGGCGCTGCGTCCAGGCGTGCTGCGGACGATTGAGCAACGGGCCGCTGTTGCCCTGCTCCACCACTTCGCCATCGCGCATCACCAGCACGCGATCCGCCAGTTCCGCTACCACCGCCAAATCGTGGCTGATCAGCAGCAGACCGTGGCCGTCGCGGCGGCGCTGCGCCAGCAGTTGCAGGATCTGGCGCTGCACCGTCATGTCCAGCGCGGTGGTCGGTTCATCGGCAATCAATAAAGTTGGCGTGCCGGCCAGCGCGGTAGCAATCAACGCACGCTGACGCTGGCCGCCCGAAAGTTGATGCGGATAACGTTCGAGGCGGCTTTCGGCATCGTGAATGCCCGCCGCCTTCAGCAATTCAATGCTTTTGTCCTGCAAATGGCCGCGATGACCGGCGGCGCTTAAGGCATCACTTAGCTGCTGACCAATGCGGCGCAGCGGATCGAGCGACACCAGCGCGTCCTGTAACACATAGCCAATGCGACGACCGCGCAGCGCGCGCCAGTCGCTGCGGCTGGCGTGGCGCATATCGCGGCCGTCGAGGGTGAAGCGGTCGGCGGTTAACACCGCGCCTTCCGGCAGCAGACCAAGCAGGCTGCGCGCGGTCAGGGTTTTGCCGGAACCGGATTCCCCGACCAGCGCCACCGATTCGCCCGCCGCGACTTGCAGGTTGAGGTTTTTCACCACCTGCTGCGGCCCGAAACGGATTGAGAGATTCTGGATATCAATAAATGGCTGGCTCATGCAGATCGTCCTTCAAAACGTGCCTGCCAGTAACGCCCGAGCGTATTCACCGCAATCACCGTCAGCGTAATAAACACGCCCGGCCACACGGCGATCCACCACGCGTTACGCAGATAGTTGCGTCCTTCCGCCAGCATCAGGCCCCATTCGGCGGTCGGCGGCTGCGGCCCCATGCCGAGGAAACTCAATCCGGCGGTGCCGATAATCGCGGTGCCGAGCCCCAGCGTGGCCAGCGCCGGCACCTGCGCAATGGCGTGCGGAAGGATGTGGCGCGTAATCAGCGTGAAACGCGACAGGCCAAAGGTGCGCGCCTGCTCAACGTAGCCGGAGGTCATCACGCTGTAAGTTTGTGCCCGCACCACGCGGGCAAAACGCGGCACCGACGCGACGCCGAGCGCGATAATCAGGTTGTTAGTGCCGGGCCCGGTAAAGGCGATCAGCATTAGCGCCAGCAGCAGATCGGGAAAGGCGGAAATCACATCTACCGCGCGGCTCAGCAGCTCATCCACCACGCCACGCGCTAGCGCCGCCACCAATCCCAGCAAGGTGCCAAACACCACCGCCAGCGCCATCGCCGCCACGCTGATCAAAAGCGAATAGCGGCTGCCGTAGATCACGCGCGTCAGCAGATCGCGTCCCAGCTGATCGGTGCCCAGCCAGTGCTGCGCCGACGGCGGAAGCTGCGCGTTAACCGGATCGGCCAGCAGCGGATCGCTGTGCGCCAGCCACTGCGGGGCGATCACCGCGATAGCCAATACAATGAGAAACAGAATCGCCGCCCACACCGCAGCAGGCAGCGCAACCGGAAGACGTTGCAGCGCGGCAATCATGATTTGCTCTCCCCGCGCAGACGCGGATCAATCCACAGCGACAGGATGTCAACCAGGGTGCTCATCACCACGTAGATCAGCGCCGAGAGAATCGCCACCGCCAGCACCACCGGCAGATCCTGCGCCAACACCGCATCGACGGTGAGTTTGCCGAGGCCGGGACGACCAAATACCTGTTCGGTGATCACCGCGCCACTCAGCAATCCGCCCACCAGCCAACCGGTCAAAGTCACCGCTGGCAACGCCGCATGACGCAACGCGTGGCGCAGACGAATAGTGGTTTCCCCCACGCCCCACGCGCGCAACGTCAGGGTGAATGGCGCATCCAGCGCGCGCTCCAGTTCACGGCGCAGCAGTTGCGCGATCACCGCGCCCTGCGCCAGACCAAGCGCTAGCGCCGGTAGCACCAGCGACGACAGCGAGCGATCGCCCGCCACCGGGAACCAGCGCAGCGTGAAGCTGAAAATAAACAGCAGCACGATGCCCATCCAGAAAGAGGGCGTGGACGCCAGCAGCAGTTCCACGCTGTTAGCCACGCGGCGACCAATGCGACGATGCGCGGTGCCGACGGCAATCACCAGCGCAAAGATGATGCTGACCAGCAGCGCCGCCAGCGTCAGTTTGATGGTGGGCCACAGCTGCGTGGCCAGCAGATGGCTGACTTCGGTGTTGAGCATGTAAGAACGGCCAAAATCGCCGTGCAGCACGCGCCACATATAGTGCAGATATTGCCACCACAGCGGTTCGTTCAGGCCCCATTCAGCGCGAATCGCTGCCTCAATAGCGGGTGTGCGCAGCTGCTCACCGATCAGCAGGCTGACGATATCGCCCGGCGCCAGATGCACGCCGAGAAAGGCCAGCGATACCGCCGCCCACAGCACCAGTACGCCGCCCAGCAGACGGCTGACGATGCGGCGCGTCAGGTCGCTGCGCCACACCGATGGCCGACGCGCGCGTGGCGTGCGGGTAACAATGCTTTCCAGACTCATCTTCGCCTCCTGATTAGTGGTCGCTGAGCCAGATGTCGTACGCGTTCTCCGGCATCTGTTTAAAACTGCGGAAACCGGCACCGTGCACGTAGCTGGCGGTGGCGATCTGGTCTTCGGGTTCATACAGCGGGATCGCCAGCGCCTGCTGTGGCAGCGCGTATTGCTGCAGCTGGCTGTAGAATTTACGGCGCTGATTGATATCCAGCGTCGCTGCCGCCTGGTCGAGCCATCCGTTGATTTGCGCGCTGTTGACGCGGCTGTAGTTAATCGGCCCGCCGGCTTTCACCGGGCGATAGTGGTTTTCAATATCGATGCCGTCGGTTTCAGTGTTCGAGTTAGCAATCGAGCCAAAATGGCCGGTGTTACGCACGTCGGTGTAGGTGCCGGAATCGACGTAGCGCAGTTTGAGGTCCACGCCGAGACGCTGACGCGCCTGCGCCTGAACCGCCTGCAACAGCACATCGCGCTGATCGCGCACCGTTGCCTGCGCCTGAATCACCTCAATGCTCAAACGCTGGCCGTCTTTAATACGAAAACCGTCGCTGTCGCGCGTTTGCCAGCCCGCTTCATCCAGCAGCTGATTGGCGGCGGCGGGATTGTTACCGTACTGCCCTTCGAGATCGTTGTTGTAGAGCGGATCGACAGGCGAGGTAATACCCCACGCGCGGGTACGTTCACCGCGATACACCGACTTGAGTAGCGGATCGATGTCCAGCCCTTGCAGTAATGCCTGACGCACTTTCACATCCTGCGTCGGCCCGTATTCCACGTTGAGGAACAGCGAATACGGCGTGCCGGTATTCAGCGCATGCTGATAGGTAAAATCGGGGTTGTCTTTGAATTCACCCGCGTCATTGCCAGAGATGCCTTCAATCGCGTCCAACTGACCGGACAGCAGCGCGCCGGTGCGCACCGAGGATTCCGGCA
This sequence comes from Pantoea trifolii, assembly GCF_024506435.1. Taxonomy (NCBI): domain Bacteria; kingdom Pseudomonadati; phylum Pseudomonadota; class Gammaproteobacteria; order Enterobacterales; family Erwiniaceae; genus Pantoea; species Pantoea trifolii. Next base: position 763,688 of record NZ_JANIET010000002.1, read on the forward strand.
GGAAGCGATAGGTGACGCGTTCGAGATATGCCGGGCCTTGATGCTTAGCGGTGGCGGGTGCCCAGTTGTAATTGGGATTGCGTACGAATGTCACCTGCTGGCCTTTCTCGTAGCTTTCGATAATAAATGGCCCGGTGCCCGCGATCTCTTTGCCACCGGCTTTCAGCTGCGGTGAGTTCCAGCTGGCCGGGGCCAGAATCTGCAATTTGGCGGCGAACGACAGGAACGGCGAATAGCCCTGCTTCAGCGTGATGGTAACGGTGTGATCGTCCGGCGTCGCCACGCTGGCAATGCGCGCGCCCAAGGCACAGATGCTGCTACCGGCGCAATACTTCGCATCCTGCACATGGCGGAAATTATCCGCCACCGCGTTGGCATCCAGCTTCTCGCCGTTGGAGAAGGTGACATCGCGACGCAGGCTAAAGCGATACGCTTTGCCGTCCGGGCTGACCTCATAACTTTCTGCCAGCCAGGGTACGAAACTGCCGTCGGTACGGCGCGCCAGCAGCGATTCCCACACGTTACGCAACGTCACTTCCGCCTTGGATTGCCCATTCAGCTGCGGGTTAAACGGTACAGGTTCAGTTTCGACGCCAAAGGTTAAGCTGCCACCGCTGCGCGGTTGCTCAGCGGCGAAAAGTGATGCGCTTCCCAGCAGGCAGATGGCACCCAGCGCGAGAGTGATTGAATTCGCTTTCATAAGATCCTTGGTGGTTGCAGGTGCTTTTTTAGTTGTTCAGGCGATTTTGGCGATGGGTTGATCGGCTGGCGGATTGAATTCCTTTTTCAGAAACACCAGCGCTTCGCCTAATGGATTGGTCCGGTGATGAAACGGTTGATAACCGCGGCGCAGATAGAGCTCGCTCAGCCATGGATGCTTGATGGCGGTGGCGAGATAGACGCCCGGCGCTTTCAACGTCTCTTTCAGCAGAGTTTCTTCAGCGTAGGTGATGATGTCGCGGCCAAAACCCTGCCCTTTGTAATCAGGATCGACAGCAAACCAGTGGATAAACGGGAGCGATGAAGGTGCATTTTCATCCTGCTGCCACGGAAAACGCACCGTGACGGTCGCTACCGCGCGTTTCCATTTGCGCAGCACCAGCACGGTTTCCTGCTCGATGACGCGGCGCACCTGCTCGACGTTGCCCTGTGAAATGGTGAAATGCACATCCAGCGCCACCAACGCGGCGTAGGCACGCTGTAATAACGCAAATATTTCTTCCGCATCGTCGGGTCTGGCAACTTCAATTAGCTGACTCATGGTGACCGTTTCCTTATTCAATCCTGCCGGAAGTATTAAAATCCGGCGGATTAAAGTAAACCGAGAATAACGGCAATCGATTTGTTGAATATGGGAAATGGTATTTTATTGCGAGGCAATAATGCCCACGGAAATAACCAGCGCGTAGGGTCGCCATAATGGCGACCGTTGGGTGCAAATGTGAAAGACAGGTCGCCATAAATGGCGCCCCTACTGTTTAGTTACCCACACATCGTAAACGCTTTCTGGCATCTGCTTATAGCTGCGGAAGCCGTAGCCATGCACGTAGCTGGCGGTGGCTAACTGATCTTCCGGTTCATACAGCGGCACTGCCAGCGCCAGCTGCGGTAGCGCGATCTGCTGCAGTTGGCTGTAGAAATCGCGGCGCTGCTTAAGATCCAGCGTGCTGGCGGCTTTATCCAGCAAGCCATTGATCTTCTCATCGTTGACGCGGCTGTAGTTAATTGCGCCGCCCTGAGCGATCGGACGATAGTGGTTTTCGATATCCACGCCATCGGTTGGCGTGTTGGAGTTGGCGATGGTGCCAAACTTGCCGCTTTTACGCACATCGGCATAAGTACCAGAATCAACGTAGTTCAGCTTGAGATCGACGCCAAGACGCTGACGCGCCTGCGCCTGAATTGCCTGCAGCAGCACATCGCGCTGATCGCGCACCGTCGCCTGCGCCTGAATCAACTCAATGCGCAGACGCTGGCCCTCTTTAGTGCGGAAACCTTCGCCATCACGGGTTTTCCAGCCGGCTTCATCCAGCAGCTTGTTGGCCGCATCAGGATTGTTGCCGTATTTGCCCTCCAGCTCTTTGTTGTAAAGCGGATCGATGGGCGAAGTGATGCCCCACGCGCGGGTACGCTCGCCGCGATACACCGACTTCAGCAGCGGATCGATATCCAGTCCTTGCAGTAACGCCTGGCGCACTTTCACATCCTGCGTCGGGCCATATTCCACGTTGAGGAACAGCGAATATGGCGTACCGGTATTCAGCGCATGCTGATAGGTAAAGTCGGGATTGTCTTTGAACTCACCGGCATCGTTACCGGAAATGCCTTCAATGGCATCAACCTGACCAGACAGCAGCGCGCCGGTGCGTACCGACGATTCCGGCAGGAAGCGATAGGTCACGCGATCGAGATATGCCGGTCCCTGATGCTTCGCGGTTGCCGGTGCCCAGTTGTATTTCGGGTTTTTAACGTAGGTCACCTGCTGGCCTTTCTCATAGCTTTCGAGAATAAACGGCCCGGTGCCCGCCAGATCTTTGCCGCCCGATTTCAGCTGCGGTGATTTCCAGCTGGCCGGTGCCAGAATCTGTAAGCCCGCTGCGAAGGACAGGAACGGTGAATAAACCTCTTTCAGGGTGATCACCACGGTGTGATCGTCCGGCGTTTCAATCTTCTCGATGTGCGAACCCATCAGGCACAAACTGGTGCCGGCGCAATATTGCGCGACCTGAGTTTGACGGAAGTTATCAGCTACCGCGTTGGCATCGAATTTCTCGCCGTTGGAGAAGGTGACGTCCTGACGCAGATTAAAGCGAATCACTTTGCCATCCTGGCTGGCTTCATAACTCTGCGCCAGCCACGGCACAAAGCTGCCGTCCGGACGGCGCGCCAGCAGCGATTCCCAAAAGTTACGCAGCGTGATTTCCGCTTTGTCCTGACCATTTAGCTGCGGGTTAAAAGTGGTCGGTTCGGTTTCAACACCCACCGTTAAGCTGCCACCGCTAACCGGTTGATCGGCGGCTACAGCATTAAACGCGTTTCCCAGGAGGCTAAAACCTAATGCCAAAGCTATTGAAGTTAATTTCATATTGTCCTTGGTGATTGCAGGTAAATATTATGTATGACCTTAATCTGGCCTGTATTAATTCCCGCTGAATTATTAAAACCCGGACAAATAAATGTAAAACGACAATAGTGGCAATCGATTTGTTGAATTTGGCAATTCACGAATAAGCGAAAAAACAGATTATCGTGACAGGCTTGCCGGTAGCGGAGGCACGCCGGATAACCCGCGTAACCCGTACTCAACCATGGCCATATAGACCGCAAAATAATCCAGCGCCATTTGCATAAAGGAGAGATGCAAAATGAGTGTATTGCTGGCTTTATCCAGCGTCAGCAATCCCGCCGCTTCGGCGTCCTGCAGGCAGCGTTTGATGTGCGAACGCGATACCCCACATTTCAGTGACGCTTTCAGGTAGTTGTACTCAATAACGGTGGTTTTTTGTTGCAAACTTTCGATGTAAAGATCCATCAGCAGCATATGCCCGGCATCCCTGAAAATGAAGGCTTTACTCTCTGGCACCATATCGAATAAGTAGACATGCTTGAGGGTAATTTCAGCGTATTTTTGGAAGTATTCGGCATGGAAGTTTTCCATTTTCAGGCATGCCGAAACGTCGAAATCTCCATACAACATGCCATACGGGATCATCATGGTATTAATTAAGGCGCGGGTTTCATCCAGCGCTTTGCTGGTCACCGTGTAGGTTAACTTGCGTTTATCCAGCGCGTCCTTTTTAACTTCCATACGCCCGCCTACCCGAATAAACAGCAGAAAGGAGTCAATAGTGTTGTCGCTAATCAGGCCGGTTTTCTTACAAAAGTCTTTTACATCACGCAGCGTTGGGTTTGCTGAAGTGAAGGCGTACGCCATGATGGCCGAGCCAATAATAAAGCGATTGGCTTTAAAAATGACTTTAAAATAGAGCGGCTTAGTCAGATACAGTCTAAACAACAGCTTGTAATGCTTCTGCATAACTAACGAGATGTTTTTATTTGACTTAATCTCTGCTGCGCGATGATAAATTAATGCTGTGAGTTGCTGTTTGCTTTTCATATTGCTGTGTTGTGTGCCTGGTTATCAATGATAAATATTTCAAAAACCACCTACCTTCTCATGCGTTATTTTAAGGCCTGTTGAGAAGCGGTTAATGATGCTTTTGGGAGGCATTATTTCTGAGGTTAACATTTTAAGATTAACAAGGGTCTTTTTGCCCTTCCGAGTACGATCTTACCATCAATGCGCTATTTTTTGTAAAGCCTGATTTTATTTTGGCCTGATAAGACCATTTCTAGGCCTATAAATTAACCTTTGTTTTTATAACTATTTCATTAAGTTAGGCTGCGATATTTTGGCAAGTATTCACTTTGCAGCACAGCTTAAAAAAATTAACCACAAAAATGGACAGTGACTTAACAAAGCCCTTATGAGAACTTTCTTAACGCACGGTTATTCCGCTTGATTAATCCATGCTGGCTTATAGCCATGCCGATTTTCACAGGGAATATCCGACAGGGTTTTAATGGATTTCATAAGGATTTATCATGGACGATTCACCGCAAAAAATGCTGCATCACGGCTTTTCATTGGGTATTTCATCCAATAATCATCTGCTAAAAAAACTCGCTTACCCTCTGATCCTCATGGGTTTTATTGCTATGCCATCAGCATCGGCAAATATGAGTGTCTATCCAATGGAAGTCAGCCTGAATAATCAGGGTGCGGCGCAGGTGCAGACATTATCACAGAGCGGTGAAGCGCAGTTTATTCGCGTCAGCATCAAGCGAATTGAGCGTCCTGCAACACCGTTTGAAAAAGAGATATTGGTTGAAGATGCCGTTTCGCGCTCGCTTATCGCCACACCGGATAAGTTCGCGCTCGCTTCCGGTTCTCAACGCATCATTCGGCTGATTTCATTACAACTGCCGGAAAAAGAGACCGCCTGGCGCGTCTATTTTGAGGCCGTGGCTGCCCCAGATGAATTGAAAGATAAATCGCTGCCAAATAATAACATCAGTAATCAGGTCGGCATCAATTTAGTCTGGGGCGTGCTGGTCCATATTCCGCCGCGCAATGCCAGGTTATCGCTTACAGCATCCGCATCGGGCGAAGTCAAGAATTCAGGTACGGTACGCGTAGTGATTCGTGAGGTGGCGGTTTGCTCAAAACAACATATCAGCAGCAGCTGCCAGTGGAAAAAAGAACACGCCACGGTTTATCCGGATGAAACACTGCGCTTCAAAGCCTGGCGTTCGGCAGAATTAAGCGCTGCTCAGGAAGTCAGAATTAAATATGTTGATCTCAACACGCGGAATCTAGCCGAGTACGTCATCGGACAATGATCAGCACCTATTAAAGGAATAACAACCTGTTTGTTATAAAGCAGTTTACTACCCACGAGACGGTCATTTACGGCCAGTACAAGGATTTTCACGGAGCTACAAATGCAAAAATTAATCAAACCACTTGTCATCGCTGCTGCGTTAACGGCTGTATTTAATGCACAGGCGGTGCAGAAAGATATTACGGTGAATGCGAATGTCGATTCAACGGTCGATATGACCCAGGCGGACGGAACCGCATTACCGGGTACCATTAATATGCAATATATTCCGGGCCGTGGTTTGTCTACCTATTCACTGGACACCAAAATCTGGTCAAACTCGCAAACCGCCAATATTAACGTTGCGCTGGTGAGCGCTGCGCAGCTTAACAATACCGTTACCGGTACAGCGGTACCTTTGACCGTCACGCTGGGCGCGGATTTAAAACCGATCACCACCACCAACACGGCGCTGACTTACGCCTCGCTGTTCCCGGCGGGCACCGCCAATGGTTCGTCAGTATTGCCACTGAAAATCTCGCAGACCACGCAAGGCGTGCTGGCAACCGGCACCTATTCCGGCGTGATTAGCCTGTTGATTACTCAGGCCACCACGCAGAGCTAATTTGTCGGCATTGACTGATCAATTATTTCGGGGGGCCGCTCGCCCCCCTTATTATTCTTTTTCAGCAGGATGCTGTAATGAAGGTCAATATTCGCGTCGTTTTAATCGCCTCTTTCATTACCCTGATCCCCTCTCTTGCACCCCGGGCGGCCACGCAGGTTCCGCCTGGTTTCGAATCGCTGGTCACCGGCCAGACGCTGTGGGTCAACCTTTCTGTTTACGGGCAATCGCTCGGCTTGTTTGAAGCTTCTGTTTCGCTGGATAGCGTCAGGTTCTTGAAACCGCATCAGGTTGCGCGGGCGGTGATGCAGCATTATCAAAAGGATCCGCAGCAGGAAAAGCGCTTAGACCATCTCATCAGTGAACCTTTGGCACGCAACGGTAATAAGGCATGCAGCAGCAACGGCGGCGCAGCGGGCTGTGACTATCTGGAGACCGATTCCCTCGCGCTGATCTATGACGAAAATAATGCCAGAGTGGCGCTGTTTCTCGGCCCGGAATTTGTGCCGCTTGCGGCTGACAATTCATCGCCCTATTACCAGCAGACCGCCGAAACGGAAGCGGCGTTTATTCATCAGCAGAATATTAACTTCGTCACCAACCGCGATGACCAGACGTTATCGCTGCAGGGGGCGGGCGCGCTAGGATTTACTGAAAACAGCTATGCCGGTATCGACTGGGACTATCTGGCGCAAAAATACCGGCAGCAAAGTCATCAGGAAGTGCGTTTTAACAACGTGTTTCTGCGCCGCGATCTCGGCAAACGCTATTATGTGCAGGCCGGACGCATGGATTCGCGCGATATCTTCAGCAACGCCGGCGGCAACATTACCTTAAGCCAACTGCCGCTCAGCACCATCGAAGGTGCGCGCGTCGGTTCGACGCTCGCCTGGATGAACCGCGCACAGGCGGCGCAAGGCACGCCGGTCACTGTCTTTATTACGCGCCCGTCGCGTATTGATGCTTATCGCGGGCAGCAACTGCTTGGCACCTTTTACCTGAATGCCGGCACGCAAAATCTTGATACCAGCGCCTTTCCCAATGGTAGCTACAGCGTGACGCTACGTATCTATGAAGATAATCAGTTGTCGCGTACCCAACAGGTTCCTTTTAGCCGCACCGGTAATGCCACCAGCCAGAACATTGAATGGTTTGTGCAAGGCGGCTCCATTCCCGATCGCGAGATGCAGGGCAACGGCGCTGCGTCGCCATCGGGTGCCGATCGCCGTGTGATGCAGGCGGGCATCAAAGTGCCTGTGATGCAAGACGCTGCGCTGACCGGCGGTGTCGCCGTGACCAACCGCAACCGCTTTATTGAAAGCGCACTCGACTGGAGCCACGGATTTGATAATCCGCTGCTCGACGGCATCCTCACCACCCGCTTTAGCTACCTGAAAGGCAGCGAAGGTTCGCGCGGCAATATCCAGCAGGTCGCTTATAACGACGGATTCTCCCTCAGTTTCTACCGCAGCGCCCTGTATGCGCAGGATTGCTACAGCAACAACGGTGGGCAATACGGTTTTAGCGGGTGCTACCAGAGCAGCAGCCTAATGTTCAGCGTGCCGGTGAAAAGCTGGTATCTGAATGCCGGTTACAGTGCCAGCAAGAACGAGGGCCGCAATGTGCTTCCGGTGCAGTGGGATGATAACGGCGTCGTGCCGCAGTGGGCGCGCCGCAACATCTACAGTAAAACGCAGACCACCACCTGGCAGGCTGGCCTGGGGCGCGGCTTCAGCGTCAACGGACTCAATATTAATACCAGCGCCAACCTCTTTACCCGCACCAGCAGCAGCGGAACTCAGCGCGATAACGGTGGCTTCCTCTCCGTCTCACTCTCGCGCGTCAGCACGCCAACCATTGATTCACGTTCGAGCTACAGTTCGCTCGGCATGACCTACCAAACCGATCGCCACAACAAGGATCAGGTTGGCTATAACGTGGCGCAAAACTGGTATTTCGATGCGCAGAATCAGCAGGAGATCGGCGTGAACCTCAACGGTAATCAGGAAAATACTCTGAATGCTTCCGTTTACGGCAAAACTGCGGGCGAATACGGCAGCGGCAGCCTGGCATTCAGCTCTGCGTCGTCCGGTTCATCCACTCAGCGCTTCAGCAGCAGCGGCAGCTACAACTCCTCATTGGCGGTAGCGCGTTCCGGCCTCTATTGGGGCAAATGGGGCAACGGCCTGCCCGGTGCGGCGGTCGGTCTGCATGTGGCGAGCAGCGATGACAGTCGCGATACCCGGGTAGATGTCTCGGTTGATGGCGCAGGCAGCGCCAGCCTGCATGGCACCGGCCGCACACTTTTCAGCGTTCCGGCTTACACCCAGAGCGCGATCAGCATCAATGATTCTATCGAATCCAAAGACGGGATGCGCAGCGAAATTACTCAAGGTGCCGGACGACGCACGCTGTTCATCGCGCCGGGTCGCATGCTGGTCAGCAAGGTGAACATTGTTTCGCGCTACACCTGGCTCGGCAGGCTGATGATCAATCCACAGCGTCCACTGGAAGGCGCCACGCCGCTGAATGTCGCCAGCTGGTCCGGTTTAGGCCAGGGCGGATTCAGCGCTGAGACCGATCACCGCATAAAAAATCTTTACATGGTGCGCGGCATGCAGATGTACCGCTGTGAAATTAAGGTGAAAAGCATCCATGACGTGGTGCGTTACGTCGGCGACAGCGACTGCAAACCTATCGAACTGGCTTCATTGCCGCAGGATGTGCAGCAACGAGCAAAAATGCTGATTGTCACCCGCCAGGCAGATGAGGTTCCGCTGGCACGTACTGCGCCTTCTGCGTCGCAACAACAATAGGAAGTTTGGATGAAAAGTAAATTGCTTAGCGCGCTGACGCTATTAGGGATGTTGGCGGCCATGCAGGTGCAGGCCGCCATGCTGACGCCTTCTGGGCGCAATACCAGCGTTGCCGTAACATTTGACCGTATGTCAGTGCCGGCGCAATTGCCGATCTGGACCAATGAAAATGGCGGTTACGATACCAATGACGCGCCAAAATGGGGCCGCAACACGCTGGTTTGCCAGTCGCGCACCAGCAATCAATATGGTGCCTGCCTGACATTACCTGTTTGGCTGGAAGCGTCTCCGTCACCCTATCCCGTGCCGCTGTTGTTCACCGAAAGTAGCACCAAACAGACGTTGGTACTGAATGTCTATCTCACCAAAAGGCGATCGCTGAATAATGTGGTGGTGGCGACCAATCTGGTGCCGATGAATGCCTTTGGCGGTGCCGTCACGCCGCGTGGCGATGGCACAGATTATTCGGCCTATCTTCCCTCCTCCGAGCTGAGTAAATTCCCGTCGGCGGGCACCTGGAGCGCGACGTTGAAAATGTCGCTGATGCAGTGGCCAGTCACATCCTGCACCGGAAATTCGCAGAACGTGAATGTGGGATGTACCAATGTGACGAAAATGGGTGACTGGATCGCCAACATGACCTTCAAGGTGACCGACTACGGTAATCAGCAAATCTATCTGCCGGAGTTTGGCAATGCGGCCGCCAGCGTTGACCTTGGTTTAAAAACCTTCCCCGGCGCGCGCGCCACCACCACCGTCAGCGGCAGTCGTTCGCTGGATATGTGCCTGTACGACGGCAATAATTCTGACAGCAACCGGGTTAGCCTGTTGTTTCAGGACGAAGGTGCAGCCGCGCCCGGCCGGGGAACGGGGTTGTTTTCGCTATATCGCACAGGCGCGGATAAAACTCTGGCGCAAAATCGCCTCGATTATGCGATTGAAGTAATCAACCCGCTGACCAAAGCGCGTCAGGTGGTTGAGAACGGCAGTGAGATTATCTGGAGTGGCACCAACAGAGGTGTGTTGCGGCGGGTGGTGTTGCCGGGCCAGAGTAATTCGGTGCTGTGCGTTCCCGCGCCGATGCAGCTTATTACGCCAGCCTTCATCCTGTCGTCAAAAACAGCGGGCCGTTATCAGGGCACGCTGAGGATTATTTATACCCCGACGACGCAATAATGGCGCGGGCGGTGATGACATTATCCGATGTTTTGTAGTATGGGCATGTATGGGAATAAGGTCGCCATGAATGGCGACCCTACGGGGTGATTTAAAAATTATTGGTGAAACGCTGATAGAGATGCAGGCTGTTTTTCAGATTAAGTTTTTTAACGATTTTATTCTGATGGCTATAGAGCGTTTTTTTATTTATACCGGTTATCTTCGCCACGCCTTCAATCGATTCGTACGTGAATAAACAACGCAGGAAGTTAAATTCTTTACGGGTTAAATGATCATTGATGGCGGGAGCAGCCAGCAGCTGGCCGTTTTTATGCTGGCACAGCATCATCGCCAGCTGGGTACTGATGGTGCCGATTGGAGATCTTTTATCGATAAAACAATCGGCTGTGATGGCATGAGTGCTGTAATTAATTTTGTTTTTTACTGAATCTGAAAAGAAAATCAGCGTCGCATTTAAGGTGATTTTCATTCTGGTCAGATAATCTATCTGAGCCAGCGCCGTGCGGAAGTTTTCTGGCAGATCAAAAATAATGATTGGTGAAAGAGTGGCGGTTTTTTCCCTGTCACGCATCAGCGTCTTCATTTCTCGAAGCGTATTACAGCAAGTGATACTTGAATGTTCCAGCAGCGCAATTAAGCCCTGCTGGTGATAGCAAGACTGATCCAGATAAATGACATCCATGATTAATTTCCGATAAATATCCCTGATTCTGCGAATACTATCGGCTTCCTGGCGGAAATTAACTGTCCATTTTTGGTGCTAAATAATTCACGCTATCGACCGGTCGATTTATAAGTAGGCCGGGCACAAAGTGTTACCCCTGTGCCCGGTCTGATTTCACACTAAAGCTTAGGCGCGTGCGGCGATGATGCTTTCAGCCACGTTGCGTGGAGCTTCCGCGTAATGTGCAAACTCCATGCTGTAGGTGGCGCGGCCTTGCGACATCGATCGCAGCGTGGTGGCGTAGCCAAACATCTCGGACAGCGGCACTTCGGCGCGAATAATGCGCGCACCAAAGCGTTCATCCATGCCTTGCAGCGTACCGCGCCGCGCCGACAAATCGCCCATCACGCCACCGGCATACTCTTCCGGCGTTTCCACTTCCACCTGCATCAGCGGTTCGAGGATCACCGGATCGGCCCGTTTCGCGGCGGCTTTAAAGCCAAAGATCGCCGCCATACGGAATGCCATTTCCGATGAATCAACATCGTGGTACGAACCAAACGTCAGCGTGGCTTTGATATCCACCACCGGATAACCGGCCAGCACGCCGCTGTTCAGCGCTTCACGAATCCCCTTCTCCACCGAAGGAATGAACTCGCGCGGTACCACGCCGCCTTTGGTGGCGTCTTCAAAGGCAAATCCGCCACCCGCCTGCTGCGGTTCCAGCGTCAGCACCACATGACCGTACTGACCTTTACCGCCCGACTGGCGCACAAACTTGCCTTCCACTTCGCGCACCGTTTTGCGGATAGTTTCGCGATAGGTAACCTGCGGCCGACCGATGTTGGCTTCCACGCCAAACTCGCGCTTCATGCGATCCACGATAATCTCCAAATGTAGCTCGCCCATGCCGGAAATGATCGTCTGGCCCGATTCCTCATCGGTGTGCAGACGGAATGACGGATCTTCGGCCGCCAGCCGCTGCAGCGCCAGGCCCATTTTCTCCTGATCGCTCTTGGTTTTCGGCTCAATCGACAGCGAAATTACCGGATCGGGAAACTCCATGCGCTCCAGCGTGATCACCGCATTAGGATCACAAAGCGTTTCGCCGGTGGTGACCTCTTTCAAACCCACGCAGGCGGCGATATCACCGGCACGAATCTCTTCGATCTCGATACGGTCATTGGCCTGCATCTGTACGATGCGACCGATGCGCTCCTTGCGCCCTTTCACCGCATTCCACACGCTATCGCCTTTGCGCAGCACGCCGGAATAGACGCGCACGAAAGTCAGCTGTCCGACGTAGGGATCGCTCATCAGTTTGAACGCCAGCGCCGAGAACGGCTCGCTGTCATCCGCATGACGTTCGTCGTGTTCGCCCTGCTCATTGACGCCGCTCACCGCCGGTACGTCGAGCGGCGAAGGCATCAGTTCAATCACCGCGTCGAGCATGCGCTGCACGCCTTTGTTTTTGAACGCGCTGCCGCACAGCATCGGCTGGATTTCACCGAGCAACGTGCGCTGACGCAATCCGGCAATCACCTCGTCTTCACTGAGATCGCCCTGCTCCAGATAGCGATCCATCAGCGCTTCGCTGGCTTCGGCCGCTGCTGCCACCATGTTCTCGCGCCACTCGGCGGCAAGTGCCTGTAGCTCAGCAGGAATTGGCGCA